>JAHJKV010000247.1 GCA_018822065.1 Pseudomonadota bacterium | reverse complement strand
TTCATGTGAATACCGACACGGTAACCAACATCGCCACGGATGTAGATGCTTCCGCCACGCATGGCATAGCCGATGACATCTCCGCCAAGACCATCGATGGTGATGATGCCATCGTCCATGGTATTGCCCACGCCGTCCTGGGCATTGGCGTTCACGCGGATACTCTTCACTCGGGTAAACGCGGCCAGATCCTGACCGGGCACGCCGTTGATCTCAAAGGTATAGTCACCCGAGATGCCATCAGCAATATACCGTTGTCCATTGACATTGTTCAGTATAAAGTCCGTTGCACCACCCCGGATCTCGGCGCGGATGGTCTCATTGAACTCCCTGTAGTAGATGCCTTCGGCATCAAGCGTCACTGTCTTTCTCTTCTTGGCCATGTTTATTTCTCCAGATCCACGATGACGGGCTCACCGGCCTTGGGCATCCAGACGCGGTCGAGCTCAGGGCTGACTTTGCGCACAGCGGATTCTTCCGAGGACATGTAGACATTGTTTCCATACTCAGCCACCAGGAGCGGACGCAGTTTGATGCGGTCGTTCAACCCCCACAGACAGGTTCCGTCGGACACCAGGATAGCAAAGGGTCCGTTGAGCATACCGGAGCCGTAGGTCATGCGCAGGGCGGTGTAAACTTCCTTATCGTTTTTGTCCATGCGCTCGATCTCGTCCCAGAAAGGCGGAGCAAAGGCCTTGCTCGCCAGTTCCTTGGTCAGACCGTGTTTGCGCACCAGCAGGTCCAGTTCGTAAGCCACGACCTCGGTGTCGGTCATCAGTGTGCACAG
Source organism: Pseudomonadota bacterium (assembly GCA_018822065.1). GTDB lineage: Bacteria > Desulfobacterota > Desulfovibrionia > Desulfovibrionales > Desulfovibrionaceae > JAHJKV01. Next base: position 2,499 of record JAHJKV010000247.1, on the reverse strand, counting down.
GTAGTCGTTTTCGCACAACCAGCGGCGGTTGATCCCATAGGAACTGATTTCGCCGTTGTGGACGATGGACCAATCAAGCAGGGTGAAGGGGTGCGCCCCGCCCCACCAGCCGGGAGTGTTGGTGGGAAAGCGGTTATGAGCGGTCCAGATGTAGGCATCATAGGTATCGACCTTGAAGAATTCAGCGATGTCTTCAGGGAAACCGACGCCCTTGAATGCGCCCATGTTCTTGCCTGAGGAAAAGACAAAGGCACCAGGGATGGAAGTATTGAGCTTCATCACCAGGTTGACCATGTAGTCGTCCTCGGCCATTCCCTTGCATTCTTTGGGGCAAGTAGCCTTGGGCTGGACAAAAAATCGCCAGACAATGGGCGGCTTGGTAATGGCCAGAGTCTCCCTGGTAGGGATGGGTTCGGCAAGGGTGACATCACAATAGTGCATCAACATTTCCCGAGACTTATCCAGACCGTTCTTGTCATCACACATGATGTGGAAGGCATAGTGGTCTGGATGATCGGGGTAGATGCCGTAGGCGGCAAAACCACCGCCCAGGCCATTGCCGCGGTCATGCATGCAGGCCATGCCGTCGATTGGTACCTGGCCGTTGATCAACTCACGCTTGGTGTTGATCACGCCGAATATGCCGCACCCCGAGATGTCCTTCTCGAAGTCGTAGTATCTGTCCGGTGCTTTCATAATATCCTCTAAAATATGCCGATTGCGTATCTACGCGTCTTTCTCGGGGTTCCACTGGTCGTCGAAGAACTGATCGGGCCACATGAGTACATCCGGGTCGCCGATGAGTAACTGTTTTTTCATCTCATCCTTGATGGGGAACCGGAACTTGATGAAGGCGGTGTAGAGTCCGGCCTGGTCGATGTCTCCGACCAGAACGTAGCCCTCCAGCTTGTCATCCTTGAAAACCAGCTTGCGATAGCTGTGTTTTTTCTCATCCAGGGTGGCCTCGATGATGTAGGATTCATCATTTTCAGGCGGGTTTACGGTACCGACAGAAACCGTTGGCAACCCGTAGAAACTGATGGAGTTCATGGCCAGTCCGCCCTTGTAGGAAGTCGCAGCCCCGGCCATATTCTTACCCGCACAATAGCCCTGGTTGTAGGCATTGGTCCAGATGGGCACCACCCGATCGTCGCCTGCCAAAAAGTCCAGCGCCTGGGCAACGTCACCCGCAGCGTAGACATCCTTGGCGGAAGTGGTCATGTAGTCGTTGACCTTGATGCCGCGATCCACCGTGAGCCCGGCATTCTTGGCGATGTCGTAGTTGGGAACCACGCCGATGGCGATGATCACGGCCTCGGTGTCGAGAATCATGCCGTCGGTGCACTGCACGGCTACCACCCGTCCATCCTCGTTGCGCAGAATTTCCTTGGCGGTAATGCCCGTACGCACGGCCAGCCCGACCTCATCGAGACGTTTGGCAGCCAGACGCGCGGCGTTGGTGTCAAAAGCCATGGAGAGGATGCGTGGGCTGAGTTCCAGGATGGTTACTTCCACTCCACGGTCATGCAGGGACTCGGCAGCCTTGAGGCCGATGAGACCGCCACCGATGACCACTGCCTTCTTCAGTTCCTTGGCCTTGGTGATCAACATCTGGGCATGATCCAGATTGGTGAAGTTGTAGATATCCTTGCCGTCAGAACCCGGAATGGGCGGCGTGAAGGGCTTGCCACCAGTCGCGACCAGCAGCTTGTCATACTTGATCGTCTCCCCCAGGCTGGTGGTGACGGTTTTCTTCTTTGTGTCAATATCCGTGATCAGGGTGCCGAGCCGAAGTTCCACGTTCATCTTCTCGTAGAATTCCTGAGGCCGGAGCGCCAACTGGTCCGAACTGATCTTTCCTGCCAGCAGGTAGGAAATGAGTGGACGGCCATACGGTGCAGACTCTTCCAGACCAATGGCAATGATCTTGGAGGAAGTGTCGTGTTTCCTGATGCCCTCGATGGCGCCTATGGTGGCGACGCCGTTGCCGATCAATACGTATGTCATCGTGATCCTCTGGCTGTCGCTTAGCGTTCTTCGAACTTGAGGGCCATGTTGGGACAGGCCTGCACACAGGCCGGACCTTCCGCACGTCCCCGGCACAGGTCACACTTGACGATCTTGTTCTCCTTGGGATGGCGGCGGATGGCGCCATAGGGACAGGCCATCAAGCAGGACCAGCATCCAACACATTTTTCGCGGTCGTAGACGGTCTCGCCGGTTTCCGGATCCTTGTGCAGGGCACCAGAGATGCAGGCAGCCACGCAGGAGGGGTCATCGCAGTGACGGCAGCTGATGGCCACGCACTCCGATCCCTTTTGGAATATCTTCTTGCAGGGGGTGAGTCCCGCTTCCTTTTCTTCGGTATAGGCGATAATCAGGTCGCCCGACTCGGAGTGAGCGGTCATGCAGGCCAATTCACAGATGTGACAGCCGATGCAGACTTCACGGTTTGGGTATACTCGCTTCATAATCCTCCCCTACCTTCCGGCGTGCTTG
>JAHJKV010000246.1 GCA_018822065.1 Pseudomonadota bacterium | reverse complement strand
CGAAAGCATCTTGAAACGTTGGAGGGTCAAGAGCCATGAACCCCCTGCGCATCTTTCAGGTGGACTCGTTCACCACGACCCCCTTCACGGGCAACCCGGCCGGGGTGGTGTTGGGGGCGGACGGACTGAATGAACAGGCCATGCAGTCAATCGCCAGGGAGCTGAACAATTCGGAGACGGCCTTTGTTCTCGCTCCGGACGGCCCGGATCATGAGGTGCGCGTCCGGTTTTTTACCCCCACGGTCGAGGTTCCCTCCTGCGGTCATGCCACCATTGCGGCGCATTATGTCCGGGCTAGGGTGCTCGGCCTGCCGCGCTGCACCGTGCTCCAGAAGATCGGGGCGGGCATCCTGCCGGTGGACATTATGCCCGATGCCGATGACTACACGATCGTCATGACCCAGGGGGCGATCGAGATTTCAGGGAACCTGGATTCGAAGACGGAGATGGAGGTCCTTTCCGCCCTCGGCCTGCTAGGGAGCGACAGGAACGCCCGCTTCCCGCTGCGCATCGCCTCCACGGGCCATTCCAAGGTCATGGTGGGCGTCAATTCGCGCGACGTGCTGAACGGACTCAGGCCGAACATGGCCGCGCTGACGAAACTGAGCAGGTGCCTAGGCTGCAACGGGTACTACGTGTTCACCTTCGACTCGGACGACCCGGAGATCCTGGTGCATGGCCGCATGTTCGCCCCGGCCATTGGCATCCCCGAAGACCCGGTGACCGGTAACGCCAACGGCCCCCTGGGAGCCTATCTCGTGGACCGGAAATTTGCCCGCACGAATCCCTTAGTCTTCAAAGCCAGACAGGGCGAAGCCTGCGGCAGGCCCGGCACTGTCGAGGTGACGGTGGAGAGCGAAAACGGCAAGCCGACCCTGGTCAAGGTCGCAGGCCGGGCCGTGATCGTGTTTGAGGCGGAGTTGGGGAATCTGTTCGCGCCTGCCTAGACCCGGACCTTGACGATGACCTTGTGCATCTCGCTTGGGCCGGTCATGGGCAGGTGGGCGTCTTCGGGAAAGAAGATGGCGAAGCGGCCCGGTTCTACCCGGAGCCAGGTTTCGGGCGTATCCTTGAAGAAAAAGACATCCTTGCTCGGGTCGCTGGCCTCTGGCGAGGGGATGGCGCAGTCCTGGCGCGGCTTCCAGCCCATCTCATCGGTGCCGCTGAGGACCAGTTGGATGTCGATGTACGCGTCGTGCACTTCCAGCTCGGCTTCGCTGCGGGCGCGGCCCTTGCCCTTGGCCACCATTGCGTAGAGCTGGTCGCTGTCGATCTCGTTGCGTCCTTCCTGCAACTCGGCGAGGTCTTGGCGGAGCAGGAAGGCGAAGGCCTTGGCAAAGGCGGGGTGCAGGGCGTGGTAGTCTTGGTGGCGCGTGAGCTGGTCCAGGATCATGACCGGTTCCTAGCTCTTCATGTTCACGAACTGGAGCGGCATGTCGAACTTGCCGTCGCGCATCATCTGCATCACGGCCTGAAGGTCGTCGAGCTTCTTGCCGGTGACGCGGACCTGCTCGTCCTGGATGGCGGCCTGCACCTTGAGCTTGCTGGCCTTGATCATCTTGACCATCTGCTTGGCCGTCTCCTTGTCGATGCCCTCCCGGAACTTGATTTCCTGCTTGAGCTGGCCCTTGCTGGTGGCTTCGGGTTCCCCGAACTCCAGGCAGGCGGAATCCACCTTGCGGCGGGTGAGGTGGGAGATGAGCATGTCGCGCATGGCCTTGATCTTCATGTCGTCGCCGGTCACAAGGCTCAGTTTCTTGTCCTTGCGGTTTAAGTCCAACTCGGTGTTCACGCCCCGGAAGTCGAAGCGGGTCAACACTTCTTTCTTCACGTTGTTCACGGCGTTATCAACTTCCTGCAGATCAATCTCGCTGACGATATCAAAAGATGGCATATGGTTCCTCTCTTTGGTGTCGATGGCATGGTTCAAGCGCTTGCGACCAGTGAGTGTGGTGACATCTTCGCCCAAGCGCTCTGGGGCGTCAAGGGCAGTCCCAGTTCTAGACCACCCGATACGGCGTGGTGTAGCGCTTGTCCGGGTGGATGCGGCCCTGATGTTCGAGTTTTTTCACCAGTTCGTCCGTGGCCCGCAGAATCTCGGGATCGCCTTTGATGAGTGGTCGGTCGTCGCCCCATTCGTCCAGCATATCCGGGTCTTTCACCGAGAGGTGCACGATGGAGGAGAAGAAGCGGCGCAGGTTGATCAGCAGGCTGAAGGGGGCCTGGTTGCGCGAGAGGTCGAGGCCTTCCATGGTCTCGAAGCTGACCTCGAAGGGTTCCTGGATGCGGGTGTCGAAGACCAGGTCGTCGTTCCAGATGAAGCGCATGGGCAGCTTGCGCGTGGTGTCGGCCATATACTTGGCATACTGGTGGGGTGTGCTCCGGTGGACAGTGTACAGGTTGTCCAGTTCGCTGCCGAAACAGGTGTGGAAATAGTCGTCAAGCTCCCGAAAATAAGGTGAATCTTCGCGTTCCACCAAGTCGAATTCGTAGGGGATATCCCGGTTTTCCGGCATGGACAACAGGGACAGCATGGTCATGATCTCCTCCACCGTGCCGGGACCGCCGGGATGGGCGCGCCCCCGGTGTGAGGCGCGGATGAAGGCCTCCATGCGCTGTTCAATGGCCGGGAAGACCACCAACCTGTTGACCAGTTCGTTGGGGGCCTCGGCAGCCAGGATGTTTTTTTCGGTGAGGCCGATGAAGTCGCGGCGTCCGAAGCGTTCGAAGGTGCGCTGCTTGCCGTAGGCGATCTGGGCGCCCTTGAACGGGGCTTTCATGATGCCTTCGCCGCAGCCGGTGATGTTTTCCATGTCCGGCAGGTGCAGGGCGGTCCAGTAGCCCACCTGCTTGGCAAATTCATACTCGGGCCGGGGGATGCGGTGGCCGCCCCATGTGAAGACCACCAGCCCGCGCTCGCCCCGATAGAGCAGTCCGGCATGCTCGGAGAACTTTTTGACAAAGGCGGAGCGTTCCGCAGCCGTGGCGTCAGGTTTGGGTGCTGCCGGGGCAAAGAGAATGTCGCGCAGGGCAGAGGAAACCTGCTCCACGGACTGCCAGATGACGTTTTCTCCGTCATAGAGCACGTCGCGGGGCACGTTTTTCAGGCTCAGATGAAAGTCGCCGTTGGTTCGTCCCACATCGGCGGTCATGTGCTTGAACTTTTCGCGTACGGCGCGGGTGTCGTTGTAGTTGGCCTTGTGGATGTTGATGATCGCGCCGACGATTTCCACCAGTCGGTGGCCGCTGTCTGCCAGACCGTCCTGGATGATCTTGGCCTCGCGATGGGTGAATTCGGTGACGCCGAGCTTTCGGGTCAGGATGGGAAGTTTGATTTCGGTGATCATGACAATATCCTTGCAAGGTAAGTGCCTGCGAGGTGCTGGCAAGAGGCTTGTATACCAGCGGTTTTCAAAGGGCAAGAGCAGGGGTCCTGTCGGTTTTGTGACGCAGGAGGCCCGGCCCGACTTCCGTTCGCATCAGGATTCTGGTATCCGCTTGGCATGGCGAACTATTCCATATCTATCACCTCGGAGCAGCCATGAATGGGCGAGTGCTGGTGGTGGACGACGAACAATCCCTTCGCGGGCTGATTCGTGGCATTCTGGAACAGGAGGGTCTGGTCGCGGAGAGCGCCGAGAGCGTGGACGAGGCCCTGGAGAAACTCGGGCGCGTCAGCTACGACCTGGTCCTGGTCGATGTGGTGCTGGAGGAGGGGTCGGGCCTGGATGTGCTGGCCGGAGTGCGGGATGCCGGGGTCGCGGCTCAAACCAACCCGCAGACGCCGGTGGTCATCGTCACGGCTGCGCCTGCCCTGGAGAGCGCCATCCAGGCCGTGCGCCTCGGAGCCTTCGACTATGTGGTCAAGCCGGTGCGGCGCGCCCAGCTTCTGGCCGTGGCCGGACGGGCTCTGGACCACAAGACCCTGGTTGACCACAAGGCTCGGCTGGAGGAATCCCTGCGTACCAGGGAGCGCAACTTCGCCATTCTCCTCGACTCCATCGAAGACACGGTGCTCCTCGTGGATGCCAGCGGACGCATCCAGCTGGCCAATCAGGCCGCCGCAACCCGCATGGGGCGCGAGCCGGCCGAGCTGGTGGGCCGCACCATGACAGAACTAGACCTGCCGCCGCAACTTGTGGCCAGCCGCATGGAGTGGCTCCGCCGGGTGGTCAACCTGGGCAGGCCTGCGTATTTCGAGGATGAACGCCCTCCCTACCTGTTTGACATCTCTATGTTTCCGGCTCCCGGTTCTGGGGGGTCGGTGGAGCGGGTGGCCGTGGTGGCCCGTGACGTGACCCAGGCCCGGCGTGACAAGGCCGACCTGGCAGAGGCCAGGCAGGACCGCGCCGACATGGCCGTGCGGCTGAAGAGCCTGGAAGAACGGTTGCAGAGCCGCCGGGGCCTCGGGAGCTTGGTCGGGGGGAGTCCGGCCATGGAAGAGGTGTTCGCCCGAATCGGTCAGGCTGCCGTGGTGGATTCCGCCGTGCTGGTGACGGGCGAGGCGGGCACAGGACGGGAACTGGTCGCCGCAGTCATCCATCAGGCAGGTCCCCGGTCGGTTGGCCCCCTGGAACGGGTGGACTGTTCGGTCATGG
>JAHJKV010000245.1 GCA_018822065.1 Pseudomonadota bacterium | reverse complement strand
GGGACAGATCAAGAGCAGCATTGAGAAGATGCTTGAGATCCTCCCCCAGCTCGACCGCAGACCGGAGCTCCTGGCCCAGAAGTTCACCTGGTTCGAGCTGATGCCCACCCCGATCATGTCCGGCTATTACACGCCGGAATTGGAGGCCAGCCTGACCCGGCGGCCGGGCTATGACGTTCCCATCTATTCCAAGCCCAGGGACTTGAAAATCCAGCAGGGTTCCACCGGGACCGGCCCCAGGTTTTACCGTGTTGAAAAAGGCAAGACCTTGCCGTACTATTCGCGCCGTGAAATCGAGGCGGGCGCGATCAAGGACCAGGCCAAGGTGATCGCCTGGACCAGGGAACCCTATGACCTCTTCAATCTCCAGGTGGAGGGGGCCGGGCGGCTCGTGTTGCCGGATGGCACTATCCGAACCGTGGTTTATGAGGCGAAAAACGGACGAAAATTCAAGGGCCTGGGTGCGATTCTGCGGGATCGGAAACTCCTGCCTCCCGAGAAGTTGACCCTGCCGCATATCCGGGCCTTCTGTAAGAAAAATCCCGCACTTGCCAAAGAGTTGATGGCCGAGAACGAGTCGTATATCTTCTTCCGATTCGGCGAGGTGGGAGCGGAGGGGACCATCGGCAGGCAACTGACGCCCATGGTCAGCCTGGCCACGGACCCCCGATTGTTGCCCCTGGGGACCATGGTGGTCATGAACACGGACATCCCGGCGGACGGTGGTTACGGACTGCGCAAGGTACGCGGTCTGGGATTGGCCCAGGACACGGGAGCGGCCATCAAGGGCGCACGGCTCGACTACTACGTGGGCGAGGGCGAACGGGCGGAATCCGTGGGATGCCGCATCTGGAACGAAGCGAAAATCTATTTGCTGGTCAGCAGGGACGTGATGGGCGATGAGCGCACTAAACATTAAGGATTTGCTTGGCACCGTGCTCGATTGCCTGGAACTGCACATGCGGACCAGCGCCGAGTGGCATTATGGCGACCCGACCTACGAGTCGGACGAGATACCCGAGGTGCAGGGGGTCCTGGGCCTCAGGGAACTGGTCATGCGCCAGCACTGGGTGCTCTTTCGCCTCCACGAGGCCCGGGAACAGGAAAAGAATGGCTTTCGTGTCGAACGGCTTGAGGAGAAGCTCGGAATCGTGACCCGGGCCATCGACAGCCATCTGGACGTTCTCCTCAATTCCATGGGACATGCTTGTTCTGACCTCGGATTCGGGGCCATGATAGGTGGTTTGTCCGAACTGAGCCTTGAGACCCATCATCGCCGTGAAGAGGCCAAGATCGCCTCTGGCAACGCTGCCCATGAACCGGGAAATGAACGTCTTGCCCGGCAGGCCGAGGGCCTCTTGGAAAAAGTCGGCGAACTGGACACCTTGCGCATGGTCCAGGGCCGGGAAATGCTGGATGCTCTTGTTGCTGTTTGCGTCAACGACTCGAAATAATATCATAAATAGCAAAAGCTAAATAATTTCTAAAGTAATTCTAACGGCTTGCGGGAGCGGGAAATGGCTGAATATGAGGTAGTGATCGGGCTGGAAGTGCATGCCCAGATGACCACGAACACCAAGATCTTTTGCAATTGCTCCACCCAGTTCGGCAATGCGCCGAATACCAATGTCTGTCCGGTCTGTTCGGGCATGCCCGGGGTGCTCCCGGTGATGAACGAGAAGGTGCTGGAATATGCCGTGAAGATGGGGCTCGCCGTGAACTGCGAGATCAACCGGAAATCGGTCTTTGCCCGCAAGAACTATTTTTACCCGGACCTGCCCAAAGGGTACCAGACCTCCCAGTTCGAGGCACCCATCTGCGGACTCGGGTGCATTGATATTGAGACCAGCAAGGGCACCCGGCGCATCGGCATCACCCGCATCCATATGGAAGAGGACGCGGGCAAGTCCATCCACTCCAGCAGCGAGAACGTCAGCTTCGTGGACCTGAACCGGGCCTGCACCCCGCTCCTTGAGATCGTCAGTGAGCCAGACATGCGTAGCGCCGAGGAGGCCGAAGCCTACTTAAGGACCCTGCATTCCATCATTACCTACCTGGGCATCTGTGACGGCAACAT
>JAHJKV010000244.1 GCA_018822065.1 Pseudomonadota bacterium | reverse complement strand
GCCGGTTGTAATAGCCCTTCATCACCTGCGGACCACGAATGACCAGTTCCCCCATCTTGCCGGGCGGCAGTTCGGCACCACCAACTTCCATGTCCACGATTTTTGCCTCAGTATCAGGGAAGGGCAGACCTATGCTGCCGCTCTTGCGAATGCCGCGCAGGGGGTTGATATGGGTCACCGGGGAAGCTTCGGTCAGGCCGTAGCCCTCCAGGATCTCCGCTCCAGTGACTTCCTTGAATTTGTCAATATATTCCAATGGCATGGGCGCTGATCCGGACACAGCGTATTTGATCGATTTCAGGTCGAATTTCCGGATGTTTTTTTGCTGTAGCAGCGAAATATAGACCGAAGGGGCTCCCGGGAAGATGGTCGGTTTTCTTTTGTGGATGGCCTTGAGCAGCATTTGTGGTTCAAATTTGGGCAGCGGAACCAGGGTTGCACCGATCAGGGTGGGCCAGTTGAGCCCCACGGTGAGGCCATAGATGTGGAAGTACGGCAATACACCGATGAAGGTGTCACCGTCATGGGCCAGATCGTGGATCATGGCCCGGCACTGCTGCATGTTGGCGGCCAGGTTCAAATGGGTGATGACGCAGCCCTTGGCCACGCCGGTGGTTCCCCCGGTGTATTGCAAAAGCGCGGTATCCTTGCGCGGATCGATGCCCCGGCAGGTGAAGGTCTGTTTGCCGGTGGTGAGGGTCTTCCAGTCGATCACCGTCTTTCCGTCATAGGGCGGCTTGACCAGGTTTCCTTCTTTTTTGCATTTGAGGCGGTAGAGGGAGTTGTAGGGGAACTTGAGGCAGTCTGCGATGCTCGTGACGCAGAATTTTTCTACGGGGATTTGTTTTTTGAGCTTTTCGATTTTGGGCCAGAGCAGATCAAGGCAGATGAGGAATTTGGCGCCACAATCGTTCATCTGGTGCAGAATTTCCGTCTCCATGTAGAGGGGGTTGGTCATGACAACCAAGGCTCCGGCCCGGAGCACGCCCCAATAGGCGATGATCGCCTGCGGGCTGTTGGGGAGCATAATGGAGACCCGGTCGCCAGGGCGGACACCCTGGGAGCGGAGGTTGGCGGCAAATACCTCGGTCAGGGTCTTGAGCTTTTTGTAGGTGAGCCGGTAGTTTTTGAAGATGATGGCCTGGCGGTTGGGCCACTTGGCTGCGGCCTGGTCTAGGAATTCGAAAAGAGGCCGTGCCTCGTAGTCGATGTGCGTCGGAACTTCCGGGTCATAGCTCTTGTGCCAGCGATGCGTAGAATCTGTCATTTTCCCCTCATGTGGGCCATAGTATCGGGCTCGTCAGGACTGGTTAGTGAAGATAATCGAGGCTGGTGGCAGGGTCAACCGTATTTCCAGGCGAAGACTGATGCGAGTGGGAAAAGTTATCTCGGCATGGAAGTTGTAAGGGTCAAAGCAGGAAGATTTCTTCCGGCGCTAAAGCCTGGGCCGAAACCAACCGATCATTCAGTATGGCAATGATTTGCCATCAAGGTGGCCTGGAGGGGTTCGAAGCGGTCAAAAGCAGTGGAAGTTGGCTTATTGACAGGATATCAGGGCCGGTATAGGACGTAAGGATGGGTGTGTGAATGGTTCAAAATTGTGTCTTTCCCACATGCAAATCGAACATGAAGTGAATGATTATGCTAGTCTATGATGGGAATTACTTGAAGCCGAGCAAGGATGCCAGAGTCTTGGCCATCCTGGAGTTTCTTTCGAGAAACAGCGGGCAATCCCAATTTGAGCTTGGTAAACAGCTCAAACTCTCCGGCGCCATGGTCAACCAGTACCTGAACAAGCTTCAGGAAGAGAACATGGTCAGCTTTCACCCGGTGAACGGCAAGAGTTTTCGCTATGAACTTACGGAGAAGGGCGAGGCCAGTCTGCGGACGATGTTTTTGGACTATTCCTCGGAAACCATACAGTTTTATTCGGCAGTCAAGGGCTACATCCAACAGCGGCTTTCTTCCGTGCGCGAGGCGGGAATGAAACGGTTGGTGCTCTTCGGGGCATCGGAGACCTGTGAGGTCTTTCTTTCTGCGCTGCTGGATACGGATTTTCAGATACTGGCTCTGTGCGACAATGACAGAACCAAACAAGGCACCATGTTTCACGGCCATCTGGTCTGCTCTCCGGTGATGCTGGAACAGATGGACCCTGATGCAGTGGTGGTGACCTCCTTCGGCAAGCAGGAAGAGATTTGCCGGGAACTTCAGCCCCTCTCTGAAAAGAAAGGGTTCACAGTGGTGAGGTTCTGATGCGCAAGGTTCATGCGGTGGAACTCAAGTCTGGAGTCACTATAGGCATGGGCTTTCCCTGCTTCGTCGTGGCCGAGATAGGCAACAATCATCAAGGCGAGCTGGCCCTGGCCAAGGAATTGGTCAAAGCTTCTGCGGATGCTGGCGTAAATGCAGTAAAATTTCAAAAACGCCGCACCGAAGCATTGTTGACCCGTGCTGGACGCGAGGCACCTTATACTGGAAAAAACAGCTTTGGCCCGACCTATGGCGAACATCGGGAGGCCTTGGAACTCACTGTGGATCACATGCGAGAATTGAAGGCCTATGCCGAGTCCTTTGGCTTGGTATTCTTCGCTTCATGCTGGGACGAGCCGAGCCTGGATGAGATCCTCGCCTTGGATGTGGACGTCATGAAGGTGGCCTCCGCGGAACTGGTCAATGTGCCGTTCTTGCGCAAACTCGGTGCCTCCGGGGTGCCGGTCATCCTCTCCACCGGCATGAGCTCCATTGAGGAGATTGATACTGCCCTGGCCGAGATCCGTCGCTACCACAACAACATCATTCTGCTGCATTGCAACAGCCGTTACCCCTGCCCGGACGAGCAGATTGGCCTGCCGGTCATTGAGACCCTGCGCGAAATGTATAATGTCCCGGTTGGATACTCCGGCCACGAACGTGGCATGGGGCCGAGCGTGGCTGCCGCTGCCCTCGGTGCCTGCGTGGTGGAACGCCATGTGACCTTGGACCGGAACATGCGCGGCACGGACCACCAGGTGTCCCTGGAGCCCGATCAGCTCAAGACCATGGTATCCATGATCCGCGAGGTGGAGCTTGCCTGCGAGGTCAAGGGCAAGAAGGTGTTCCCCGAGGAACAGGCTGCAGCCAAAAAACTCAGGAAATGCATCGTATTTTCACGCGACCTGCCCGCTGGCCACGTGCTTGCCGAAGCGGACCTTACCACTCGTTGCCCGCGTGATGGCGTCTCACCTGTACATTGGGACGAGGTGCTGGGGGCGACCCTCAAAGTGCCCGTGAAGCATGAAGAGCCCTTGCAATGGGACACCGTCTCCCTTCTGGGGGCGGGGGAATGCTCAACGGCTGCCTCGTCCTGACGACTGTTTCAAGCCAATACAAAACCGCTCCTCCGGGGGCGGTTTTTGCGTTCGGGACTTTCACGTCTTGTAAATCTGGTGTACGGAAGTAGAACAAGCACTGGAGGAATGAGATGGCCGGTCATGAAATATTGCTTGAAACAGGCACAAATGAGGTAGAACTCATTGAGTTCTATTTGGACGAGGCCGCCGAGCATGGGGTTGATCGCCATTATTTCGGTGCCAACGTGGCCAAGGTCCTAGAGGTCATCGAGGCTCCTGTCGGCATGGAGGTTGAGCCTTCTGCCAGCCATCCCAGTTTCTTGGGCACTATTGCCCTGCGCGACCTCATCCTGCCTGTGGTCGATCTGGCCGTCTGGCTCCGGGCCAAGCGACAGCCCAGCGACCACGAGCTCATCGTGGTCACGGAGTTCAACAATGCCGTCACCGGATTTCTGGTCAGCGGGGTAACCCAGATCCACCGTTTGGGCTGGAAAGACATCGAGCCTCCGGGTAGGGCCATCTCCACTCTGGATGAAAGTTGCATCACCGGCACAGTGCGCATGGGCGAGCGTTTCACGCTCATCCTCGACCTGGAACTAGCCCTAGCCGAACTGGGCGGGGTGGAAGGAGGGGGCGAAGTGCCCCACCTTGAGACTGCCGACGCCACCGGAGCCATGATTTTTGCGCCCAAGGAAGAAAAGTACCGTGTCATCGTGGCGGATGACTCCCGTTCCGTCCGTGCCCTGCTGCGCCACCGGCTGGAGGAAGCCGGGTTCGAGGTGGAGACCTTCATGGACGGCGCCGCCGCCTGGGACTGTCTCAAGGGGCTCAAGGCCAGGGCCGTGGATCGGGGCGAGTCAGTGGACACCTATCTCGATGCCGTGGTCTCGGATGTGGAGATGCCGCGCATGGACGGTTATACCCTGACCCGGCGCATCAAGGAAGACTCGGTGCTCTCAGTGTTGCCCGTGGTGCTTTTCTCCTCTATTATTTCCAAGGGCTTGGAACATAAGGGTTGGGCCGTGAAGGCCGATGACCAAGTGACCAAGCCCGGTTTCGACAAGTTGCCGGAACGGGTGCTCACGCTGCTGCGCAAGCGCGACGGCATCGTCGAAAAAGAAGCTTGAGCCTCAGCCCTTCAAGGGGTAGCATCCTGGAATTCGAAGGATAGTCAACGTCGGGAGCGCAACTTGTCGAGATGGATTCCCGTTCTCGTGATGCTGTTTTTCCTGTCTGGGGCAGGAGCCGTCCATGCCTGGCAGGAGCTTGAGCCCGGCCTGTGGATGGGGGAGTTTCATGCTCCAAAACCATCCGCAGCTGGCGACGCCATCATCACCGTGCTGCGCATCGACCCTAGTCAATTCACCTTCCATATCCTCATGGCGTCCGAACAGGGCGAGACCCTGACCCTGGACCGCTGGGCCGACCGGTACAATCTG
>JAHJKV010000243.1 GCA_018822065.1 Pseudomonadota bacterium | reverse complement strand
GGACATCAAGCTTGGCGAGGGCGTGAAGGAGCTTGGTGGCCTGCATATCATCGGCACCGAGCGTCACGAGTCCCGGCGCATCGACAACCAGCTCCGAGGCCGTTCAGGCCGTCAGGGCGACCCCGGCTCGTCCCGTTTCTACCTGGCCCTGGACGATGATCTCATGCGCCTTTTCGGTTCCGACCGCATCTCGGGTATCATGGCAAAGCTCGGGCTCACCGAGGGCGAGGCCATCGAGAACAAGATGGTCAGCAAGGCCATCGAGAACTCACAGAAGCGGGTGGAAGGGCACAACTTTGAAATCCGCAAGCAACTGCTGGACTTTGACAACGTCATGAACCAGCAGCGCGAGGTGGTCTATTCCCGGCGCAAGGAGATCATGTTTGCCGAGACCCTGGATGACCAGGTGGACGAATTCGTCCAGGAACTCCTGGATGTGGAGCTTGCCCCTGTCCTGGCTATGAAAGAGGTGGACGAGGAGACGAGGGCCGAAACCCGAAGCCGCCTGGACGAGCTGTTCAATTTTTCCCGGTTCAAGGCGTTTGAGTCCGGCCTGCCGGACATGGACCAGGCCCAGCAGTGGCTGGACGAGATATGGACCCAGCTCCGGACCATGGCGGGAGAACCCTACCAGGAGATATTGCGCTATTTCCTGCTCGACAGCCTGGACCGAAACTGGAAGGAACACCTGCTTTCCATGGACCAACTGCGCGACGGCATCGGCCTGCGCGGCTATGGCCAGAAGGACCCCAAGCAAGAGTATAAGCGCGAAGGGTTCGCCATGTTCCAGGAGACCCTCTACACTGTTTGCGAAAACGCCATCCGGGCCTTGACCCACCTGCGCATCCGGGAACGAGTGGAGGAGAGTGAGTTTAAGCATGAGGACACCAGCAAGCTGAACTACGCAGGTAGCGAATCCTCCGGCGCCGCGAAGCCGGCCCAGCAGCCCGTGGTCAAGGATGCCAAGGTAGGCCGCAATGATCCCTGCCCCTGCGGGTCGGGCAAGAAATACAAGAAATGTTGTGGGAAGTAGGGTTGCTGGAACAATACACTTTTAGTTGACCTTTGACATCGTTGGATAACATGAGCGAGCAGGAAAAAACCGAAAAACAGATTCTGGGAGTCTACTCCCATTCGGACAAGTACCAGTACCAGTTCGGTGAGCGCGATTCGCGCTACCGGGGGGGGACTTACTGGTTCGTGGTCAAGCTGGACGAAGCACGCTATCAGGTGCAGCCGCTCAACGCCCACCATCTTCCCTCTGGCTACACCAAGACCATCACCGCCGAAGAACTCCTGCAGTATTACACCCCGGAGATGGACTACTACAAAGAGAACACCGTCCCGGCCATGGACGCCCTGAACGAAAAACTGACCATGGGCCGCCGCTTTTTCATGATGGGCAACCTGAGCAAGGCCGAGGTGGAGTTTTGCAAAGCCGTGCTCATGGACGAGGTCAGTATCGATGCCAACGTGGGGCTGGGCGAGGTCTATGCCGAACAGCAGCAGTACGGCAAACTGCGCGAGGTCATGGACCGGCTCATGGCCAATGACGACCTCTTCAAGGAAGAGCAGCGCCACCAGTTTAACACCTTCGGCATTTCACTGCGCAAGCAGGGCCTGCTGGACGACGCAGTGCGCTTTTATCGCAAGGCCCTGGAGGTGAACGACCTGGACGAGCACCTCCACTTCAACATCGCCCGCGCCTATTACGAAAAAAAAGAAAGAGAGCTCTGCGCCGAGCATCTCTTCGAAAGCATCCGCATCAATCCCAACTTCCTTGAAGCTGCACAGTTCCTGGATATGGTTGAGGCGGAAGAGTAAAACTCTTTTCCCTTGGGCTGTGAGAACTTTTCTCCCTGACACCGTCGCAGAGAGGTGTCTTGGGTTGAAGCGGCCTTGCGCCAATTTTCGCTTCCTTCCTACAAATTCCACACCCGTCCTTGCCACTCTCGCCGCAGATGCGTATGTTTAGGGTAGTTATCCATTCAATCAGGAGAAACAAGGAGCGTTCTATGAGTGACGATGTCAATGCCT
>JAHJKV010000242.1 GCA_018822065.1 Pseudomonadota bacterium | reverse complement strand
GCACCTCCAAGGAAAAGGAAAACACGGCATGGGAGAGATCACTCCTTTGCCGGGCTATGGGCACGAAACTGATGCGTTGATCGTTCAAGCCTTAGGTTCCTTTGCAGAACAATTGGAGAGCGGAATACCTTATCTTCAAGCCGCGCTTAATACACATGCGTCCGCACCCATGACCGGAAGTGGCCTGATCTGCGCGGTGGAAACCTGGGAAGAAGGGTTAGAGACCGCATTCCATGCTCCCGTCCCCAGCAGCCTGCCCCTTGCTGCCTTCTGCCCAGGCAATACACCGGAAGAAATCGCCGCCTCAGCCACTGACCTTGTTGGGCAGGGATACAAGGACCTGAAACTCAAAGTGGGCCGCATGGATGCTGCCAAGGAAGCTGAACTTGTTCAAGCCGCTTGTGCGGCCCTGCCGCCAGAAGGCAGTGTCCGGATTGATGCAAACCAACGGAGCAGCTTTGACCATGCCCTTGCTCTTTGCAGCTTGCTTGAGGGATATCCCGTAGCACATTTTGAACAGCCTTTTGGGCCACATGATTGGGAGGACCATTCCAAACTTGCGGAAAGAAGTACACTCCCGATTTTGCTTGACGAATCAATTGAGAATCTGTCAGACATCAAACGGGCTGCCAACTCCGGCATCAGTGCAGTCAAGCTCAAGCTTTGCAAACATCCTGGGATGAACGCAACCGAGGCCATGATTTCCCTAACCAGGGAATGTGATCTGGGCGTGATTTTTGGCAACGGAGTTCAATCTGCCCTTGGCAATCACTTGGAAGCACGGATAGCAAACGCCTGTGCCCTGAATACCGGGATCGAATCCAATGGTTTCGCCAAGATGGCACATTCCCCAATGGAACACCGCCTCCGCATTGCACAAGGGCGTCTCGTTGACAATGGGCTCACCTCCCCCTCTTTGGACAAGGGAGAACCAACCCTTGAATACACTTTCCCGATAGAGCTTCTCAGCACCAAAAGAAACGCATGAAAAAACCCACAATTCTTGGACTATCCGCAAGCCTTCGAAATTTTCGCCTTGCAACAGAGTCACCAAGCCTTGCGCAAGAGATAGCCGCATTAGACAGCCTCGAACGCATCACGTCATATATTGGCGAACACAGCAAACGCAAACGTGGAGCCAAAGACGGCCTGTCAAACTCCGAAGCCGCCCTGGCAATGGCCCTTTGGGGAGCCCATCAGGAAGGAGCGGAAATCGAACACATCTCCCTCTCTGATCACTTCCCCCCAGCTGGCGAAGCCAAGGACCTTGCATTTCTTGCAAAACATATCCTTGCCGCAGACGGCATTCTACTTTCAACGCCAACCTATTTCGGAGACCGCAGTTCCGCCTCCATGCACTTCATCGAAATGATCCGTGCCAGCAAGGAATTGCGTGAGGGAGTTCGAGGCAAAGTCTATGCGGGAATTGCCGTTGGAGCAAAGCGAAATGGTGGTCAGGAAACAACCCTCATCTATCAGATGCTCGACCTCATGAACTGCGGGTTCATCGGTGTTGGAAATGACTCCGACACAACGTCGCAATACGGCGGAACTGGTCATGCTGGCGATATCGGGGCCATGGCAGGTGACACGTATGGACTGAACACCTGCCTGGGCACCGGGCGTCGGATCGCCCGGGTCGCGGCTATCCTTCACTCTGGAACAGAATTTCAACTTCGCGACAATCTGCATCTGGGCGCATGGAAACTGCAGGACAGGAACAACGCACTGGACCAATTGCTCCCCAGGTTGTTTGAGGCCTCGGGCATAACCCCACACGCACACCATTTTGACATGACAGACAAAAACATCCGTCCGTGCAACGCATGTTCCAGTTGTCCTTCAAGCATAGGCCCAGACCACGAATACCGTTGTTTCATCAAAGGAAATGACGGTATGCGTAAAATGCACACAGAACTGATCAAAGCCGATGTCCTCATGCCCATCATCTATTCGCCTGTGGACCGCAAAGGCCTGATCTCGTCGTATCAGGAATTCATGGAACGAACACGCTACCTGCGCCGTGGCGACTATGTCTTCTCTGACCGATTGGTAATTCCCCTGGTTTTCGAAGAACTCGGAGCCAAGGAGAACATGCACATCCGCATCATCACCTCGACCATCCGCCACCACACCATGATGCATCGTCCCGTGATCGGCTGGATCAGCGACGGTAAGCTTTTAAACCCCGAACAGGTGGTCGAGGACCTGAGCCAAGCGTTGGACATGGGACTTCGCCTGACCGCCGGTCGCCTCGGCCTGCTGGCCCTCGACTCTCGTGTTGTCAGCTACAACCCGGTGGGCTATGTCCTGGCCAATCTGGATGAAAACGAACGCGAGAACATTCTCGCTCGACAGCAGTCCAGCCAGGAACGCAAAGAACGACTAATGGAAGAGAGCCGCCGCAGACTTGAGTTAATCTGCGATCGCCATGCAAGAAACTGATTACACAGGAGAATAAATGCCAACCATCTTGATCACTTCCATGGGCGGTTCTGGCAGCCTGAACCTGGTCGATACCATTAGATTGAACGACCCTGAAGGCACCTGTCGCATCATCGGCACTCATTTTGACCCCTTTGAGTTGGCCAAATCAGACCTCAAGGACCTTTACGTGGTGCCCCGTGCCAAAGAAACCCTTGCCTTTTCCCAGGCACACGCCTCCATTATCGAACAGGAAAAGGTCGATATTCTCATCGCCAACTCCGACAAGGAGGTAGCCTCCTTTTCCGAACACCTCGACCTGCTCCACTGCAAGCACCTCATCCCCAATCAGCAATTGGTCGAAGCCGTGCAGGACAAATACACTCTACATACCATCCTCTCCAAACACGGCAACCCTGCTGTGAAAAACATTCCCGTCCCTTCCCGCGAGGAATTACGCCAGGCTGTAGCCGAAGTGCTTACCCTGTGCGACAAATTCTGGATCAGACTTCGAGACGGTGCCGGATCACAAGGAGCCACCTGGATGTATACCTCCGAGCAGGCGGAAAAATGGGTGGATCTGTGGTGCGAACTCAGAGGGATGAACGTAGCTGACTTTGTGCTCGCCCCCTTCTTGCCCGGTCGCGACTTTTGCGTGGCACTGTTGTTCCAGGAAGGACGATTCAGTGTGGGAAAGATATATGAGCGCCTGGGCTATGCAGCGGCAGCCACTTCTATCAGTCAGATGGGCTCCACCCCAAGCGCCAGCAGAACTATCGCCGAGCAACAGCCCGTGGACACCTGTATTGCCGCGGTGCGAGCCGTCTGCGAGGAATATGGAACAACGCCGCACGGGTTCTATCAGTTAGACATGAAGTGCGATGATGAAGGGACCGCCTACGTCACAGAGATAAATATCGGTCGCTTCCCCATGACCTCACCGCAATTCGACCGGGTAGGCAAACATTCCATGCTTAACCTCTACATCGACATGCTGCTCGACGACAGCACTCTATTGCCAGAAAACGAATATGACTTTGCGCCGGGCACATTCATCCTGCGGGCCATGGATCTTCCCTGTACCTTCGTGAAGGCGGAAAGGGTCGAGGAAATCAAAAAGCGGACTGTCTAAACAAACTATCGTTTGTCGAGCTTCGCGTAGCCGCCTTTACACAAGAAGTCGATACGCTCTCGGATGGCCTGCAGGGTCACATGTCTTACATCAGCCACATCAAGAGCCACCAGCGTCCCGTCCCCGAGTGGTACGGATCTGACAATTTCTGCGGCCAGCCAGCGTTTCCATAGCGCTTCCCCATTGAAATCAACGGGTACATCCAGGTCGCGAACAAAAAAATCCGTCGCAATCGAACGTTCCTGCCCTTTCTCGCGCAAGATGCCGGAAAATCGTTTGTGATACCGGTAAGGCACCTCCATTTCCTCCTCAAGGGCATGGACATAGGTGCAGGCAAACGGCGGACAAGCAATCCCGAAATACACCAGTTTAACCTGAGACTTCTCAGACATAACGCACTGCATGCGATCAAAAATGGAGTCCTGTCCAAAGCAGGTCTCACTGCTGGAACCCATGAAATATTCGCCCCCCCTCCCCTGTAGAGCATACGAATAGATGGGGTGGCGGGTTCGTTCGGTTTCGGAAAATTTCCGGAACGTTTCTCCAAGAAAGCCCATGGTCGTGGGGGTATTCGTAAGATCAAAAATACCGGTTTTACAAAAATCAAAACTGAAGGTCGGCATCAATATCCCCCCTTCAGATCCAACAGCATCAATCATCGGCTTGATGAACGCGCGAGCAAAGGTTGGCTTGTCTGTTAGCGCTGCCACTCGCCCCAACGAAAAAACCTGACTGTGCACAACGAGCACATCGCCGGAACCCACACCAACTCGAGCCAGAGAGGTCGCGATGTCCTCACCTCGCAACGGTCCAGTTTTTCCATGGAGGAGAATGGATGAAACCATCAGCCCTGCTCACTGCGCAACAGCGCAGCTATGGTATTGATGGATTTGAAATGTTCAGCAGTTATAGCCTCGCCATCAAGGAGGATTCCAAAATCCTCCTCAATCCTGGCAACCAGGGTAATGATGTCAAAGGAATCCAAAATACCGTGGGCCAACAATGGCGCATCAACATCTATCTGCTCTATTTGTTTTGATTCTTTTATAATCTCTGTCAAAGCTACCACAAAATCAGGCATGAGTACCTCCAGTGAGCGTATCTCCTACACTGAGGCCGTAGTCGGAGACAAACTGTTCAATGGGAATCCGCTTACACTCAGCGTCCCGCACTTCAAGCAATTGGGCCGCACCATCAGCGATAGCAACAACCAGTTCTTTTCCGAGAGCAACCACCGTTCCGGGAGACTGGATAGAGTTCTCTTTTGCAGGCCCAATCTTGTCGATGTAGAATGCCTGACCGTTGAATTCCCCCTTGGGAAATGCCAAGGGATTGGGCATCGGATGAAAATTCAAACCCCGGACAAAGCAATCCAATTGTTCATAATTCCATCTGAAATCCACAAAGCCACCACAAGGAACCTCGTGTTGATAATGAAAAATACGTTTTGTTTTGTCCTGAGGTTTTCGTTCAAGGGTGTCTGCTACAATGTCGTCAAGATTCTCAGCAAAAAGGATCTTGCTTCGTCGAATGCACTCCATAATCAGCCCCAAGGCAGTACATGACATGGAAATTGGGAAAACCTCCTGGAGCAGGACATCTCCCGTGTCCACGCCCTCGCCGACAAGATGCCATGTAATGCCATGCTCCTTGCGGCCGTCGACAATGGCCCATGTGCAGGCGTTAAGCCCAGCGTAGCGAGGCAGGGGGGCATTATGAAAATTGATCACTCGGTCTGGTGCCAGATCCAAGAATGGCTTTTTCAGAATCTGAAATGTGTTGACACTCAGAATAAGGTCAGGCTTCAATACACGCAACTGTCGCAACACATTTTCATCGTTCACATTTGGTGTGGCAATATACGGTACGCCCTTAGCTTCGCAATACCCTTGAAGCGATGCGCCAAGGTTCGTATTGGATGCATCCACCAACACCAGCACCAATTCACGCAACGCATCAGAATAACCGGGTTCCTGTTCAAGGAGCACACTGAGACAGTCGAGGGCAGGCTTGCCATTGCCCAGGAGTACGACTCTTTTCGCCAGGGCAGCCATATCAGCATGCCTCTTCGGCGGTGCTTCCGAGTGCAAGTCTATCAATTTTACCATTAGCGTTATGAGGCAACTCTTCAAAAATAAGAACTTTTTTAGGGACCATGTAGGAAGGAAGCTTCTCTGCCACCGCTTCCTTGACCTGCTCTGGCGTGGCAATGTCGACTAAGCTGAGACAGGCGACAATCATGATGCCACCTGGAGCCTGGGAAGAGACCGCCAGGGCAGCAACCTCCTTCACAAAGGACTGGGCGTTAAGCACTGCCTCTATTTCGCCAAGCTCCACCCGGTATCCCATGTACTTGACCTGATGGTCCTTGCGCTCCACAAAATCGTAGTGTCCAGCCTCGGACATGAAAACGATGTCGCCAGTCGCATAGACCAGATCGTTCCGGCCAGAGTCCACCGGACTGGGCACGAATGCCATGGCCGTTCGATCGGGATCAGACCAATATCCCAGCGCATTACCAGGTCCCCCGATGTACAATTCGCCCCGATCACCAGGACGAACCAGTTGCCCCTCTTCGGTCACCGCAAAGACATCGGTTCCTGGAATAGGTCGTCCGATGGCCACCGGGGCGCCGGGGTCCGGCAGCGTTTCCAGAGGGTAATACATGGAGGCACAGGTGGTTTCAGACGGTCCGTATTGATTGACGAAACGCACATGCGGCATGGCCTTCATCCATGTATTCATGGTCGCCCCTGGCATGATCTCTCCACAAAAAGTCACCTCACGCAAGGTCGGCATCTGAACTTTCTGCAAGATACCTGACTTGGCGATATACGTCAGCAGCGACGGAACCGAACACCAAATGGTGATCGCGTTGTCCTCTATGAACCGGACAAACTGATTTGGAAACATGGAGGCCAGTTTGGGCACGAGGTGCAGGGAGGCCCCAGCCATAAAAGCAGTGTAGACATCAAACACCGAGAGGTCAAAATGCAATCCGGCATGGCTTGAAAGCCTGTCCTGCGGAACAACCTGGAAATACTCTACCGTCCAGGCAGCATAATCCAGCACCGCACGGTGAGGAATCATAACTCCCTTGGGTGTGCCCGTTGAACCGGAAGTATACACAATGTAGGCAAGATCTTCAGGGCCGTTGGCATAGTCCGGAGTGGTCACGAGATAATCGGCAAGATCATCTGCCACCACGGCTTTTAAGGGGAAATGCTCTCCCTCGGCAAGAAGCACGACGACTTCCACCTCCAGTCCGGCCGACTCTATCCCAGGGAGCACCTTTTCTGCAGTTGCACAATCGCACAAAAGATGCCGACAATTGCAGTTCGTAAGGATAAAGAAAAGCCGGTCAAGAGGAGTGGAAGCATCCAAGGGTACATATGTTGCGTCCGCCTTCAGCACTCCGAAAAGTGCCTTGAAGGACTCGATGGACTTCTCCATGCACATGCCCACCCTATCGCCCCTCTTCACCCCCCGCTCGCGCAACAGGGCGGCAAGCCGATTGGTGTAGACATCCATGGTTCCATAGGAAATAGAGCGTTGTGCATCCTGAACCATCAGTGCCCCGGACCGCAGCTTCGAATATCCGAAGATCTGTTCCTGGATCAATCGGTCCATGTCAAATGGCTCTTCCTTAATGTGTAATTTTCGTGGGTTTTTTGGGCATCGGCGTCGTCAATTATAGGTGATGGTTCCCCAAAAATCAACACGGGCATGCCTGTGTGATCAATCTGACCACCGAGCCAGGCCTTCCGAAACGAGAACATCTAAAAAACCAAGCACAACTGTCAGGGGCTGTCCTGACTCATCAGCAATCTCAAGCACTGTACGGTTCCCATCCATGAGATATGGAACACTGAAAACCAACGGAGCCATCCGCTTGTACTCGATGCCCTTGTACCGCGAACAGAAGATTTCTCCCTTGAACAGGGGGATGGGCACTAAATTTCGCTCAAGAGCATTCACAACTGCCATAACAAGATCGCAAGAGGCTTCAAGATTGCTAAAACTTCCTGCCTTGGGACTATCTTCGTCCGAGTGATATTCCCGATACGGCGAGAAAAACTGATCACGCGGCAGAATACGCGAGAGCGATGCCATCGGAACCCTGACTCCAGGACCATTGAACATTCGCTCGTCATTCAAGACAACCTTGAGAAAACCGCCCTCCCAATGATCGGGATCTCGTTCCGCCAGGACCTGGCGGCAGGCCTGATCCATGTCGCTGTCGCCTGAAAAAGAAGACTGAAAAGCGTGGGCATGAGATGTGGCCAGCATTTCAAGGAACAATCCGCCACGAAAAGAGGGAATCAAGGATTCATTATGACTGAGCCATGCGGCCGAACCGATGGTTTCAGGAAGGATCAAAAGTCGGTAGCTGAAACGGGGGGGGGGGCCTTGAGCAAGCTGCCGCATCGTCTCCAGACCGCAGAGAACTCCTGCCAAGTCATCGTTAAACTGATGGGGATGGCAAAGATGGGCGCAGAACACATAACACTCATCCGACTGCCCTTGCACCAAGACCTCTCCAACCTTGAGCGTACCTGCGGAAAACTCAGATTCAATGATCACCCGGTATTTTTCGTCGGCCAGGGTGTTCTTTAAAATCTGGCTGCAGCAAAGCCCCCAGTCTCGCTCATAATACTTAAAGATAAAAGGAACAGCTTCTGGAATTTTTTTATGCGTATGCAGGTGGTTGAAGAGGACCTCCCGAGTCACCTCGCCTGAAAACGACAATGAGTAGGACATGACGTGCAATGGATTTTCACGATCGGAAAAAACCATTTTCCCGTCGAGGGTTTCCAACCGGGCCTGCCTGCAAGTCCATTTTTCAGGCACTATCCAGGTAAAACATTCTGTTCCCGTTGGATACTCATGAATGGTCATGGGGACGTTCGTAGCCAACCGATGAAGGGCCTCATCATATCCGTCGGAAACGATGTCCCTCCGCATTCTCCAGACAGCTTCCGCAGCAGTCCTCATCCAACTCATTTGCTCACTCATTCTCAGAACCCTCAGTGCGGTTTTTTGTCCAGAGCATGATCGCCCTCCAAGGACTTCACCAACCCCTCGTTGCG
>JAHJKV010000241.1 GCA_018822065.1 Pseudomonadota bacterium | reverse complement strand
TTCAGCGTTGCCTGTGGCAAAGAAGACGGACCAGAGGTGATCCAGATGCAGGGAGGTCCGGACAGAGCCAGCCATGAGGTTCGGGGATTGGGATGCGAGAAGCTGCTTTGCCAGTTCGCTCACGCCAGTACCCTTCCATTGTTTTCCGGCGCGTTCGATGAGCGCCTTGCCCTCGGCATTGTTCATGAACCAGAAGGCTGGAATGGCAAACAGGCGTGCTTTTTCATGATCTTGAACGGCCTTGAAAAAGCCTTCCTGAGCTTTGGGGGCCTCGGCCAGGGCCGCACCCACAAAGGAAACGATCAGCTTCTGGCCGTCCTCGGAAATGCCGTCGCTCTCAGCCAGGACCTTGAGCGCGTCGGCCAGCCGTTCCGGTTCCGGCTTCTTGTAGTAATCCATGATCCATTGTCCCACTTCGCCAGCGGAACTGAAGGAATTGGCCGCCTGGGCCGGGACCACAAGGGCAAAGCACAGGGCGAGGCAGACGAGGGCGAGGGGAAACAAAGGGCGCATGGAACCTCCTGGAAAGGGGAGTTATAGGCGCGATGCGCCGTACAGGCAAGGTGGAAGTGCGCCCCTAGCCCTGGCGGGCCAGTCGCGAAGTCACGCTTTCCCCGCCGATGCCCCAATTGTCTGTCTCCACCTCGTCGATGACCACCACCGTGGTGGCAGGGTTTTTCTGGAGCACGTCCACGAGCAGGTCGGTGACGCCTTTGATGAGCCGGGCCTTCTGCTCGGCAGTGGCACCATCTTTGGTGATCTTGATGTTTACGAAGGGCATATCGCTTCTCCTTGGTGCGGCGTTGATTCGAGCCATGCAATCTTGTTTCTGGCGGGTAGCTTCTTCACATCCATCTCCAGACGCAGGGCCGCGCTCTTGCTCGGCTGCTCCACGGCAGTGGCCAGGGAGACGGGCAGCCTGGCCCTGGTATACTTGCTGGCAGTGCCTGCGTTATGTTGGGCCAGACGACGCGTAAGGTTCGTGGTGATGCCGCAATAGAGCGTGTCGTCGGCGCAGCGCAGCAGGTAGACGTACCAGGGTTGGATGGCAGTGTGTTCGGTCATGCACGGCAAGGGGTAGCATCGCTGCCCTGTTGAAACAAGTTCATTTTACCCCTCTGCCAGGGTTTGCGATCAGTTTTCATAAGGTACCAGCGTTTGCATGGGGGTTGAAAACGGTAAGTGTCCGGAGCGCGGACTGTCGGGAAGGCCAGCGTTAGCATAAACCGGACGCAACCGCCAAAAAAAGCTCCTTGCCAAAGCAAAAAAAGCGGTCTAATTCATCTTGCCAAGCAAGTAACAGTCTGCTATATCAATTTTTCCAGATATAGTGATTTTAACCAGGTGCAAAGGACGGGTTTTCATGGCGCGGATCACGGTGCAGGGACTGAGCAAGAGCTTTGACGGGGTGGACCTCTTCGGGGGGCTCTCCTTTGAGGTGCAGCCCGGCATGCGCCTTGCCGTGGCCGGACCCAACGGCGGTGGCAAGTCGACGCTGTTGCGCATTCTGGCTGGACGCAGCGAACCGGACAGCGGGCAGGTCTCCATGGCCAAGGGGGCCATGCTCGGCTATGTGGCCCAGGAGCTTGACGGTCCGGTATTGGAGCGCAATCTGCTTGCCTGGGTGCTGGAGGCGTTGCCCTCCTGGACCGATTTCTGGGCTGACTGGGAAAAGGCTGTTCAGGAGCGTGATAACTCCCGACTCGAAATGCTTTCCCGGCGTCAGGCCGAATTCGAGCAACAGTTCGGCTACAATCCGGATCACCGCGCACGGGCCATTCTCACCGGCCTGGGCTTTTCCGAGGACGACCTGCTCAAGTGCATCGGCGAGCTTTCCGGCGGCTGGCGGGAACGGGCCAAGCTGGCGCGCGTGCTCTTTCAGGGGGCGGATGTGCTGCTCCTGGACGAACCCACCAACCACCTGGACCTTGAGGCCATCGAGTGGCTGGAGAACTATTTGCTCGCCTTCCGTGGTGCACTCATCTTTGTGGCCCACGACCGGGTGTTATTGGAAAAAGTCGGCACCCACGTGCTCTTCGTGGGCTGGGGGCGAACGGCCATGCGCCGTGGCACTTTCACTGAGTTCATGGCCTGGGAGGAGGAGCAGTCCCGCCTGCGTGACAAGGAAGCG
>JAHJKV010000240.1 GCA_018822065.1 Pseudomonadota bacterium | reverse complement strand
TTGATCATGATCTTCTCGGTCATGGTTTCGGTTTTGCTGTGGGGCGACCTGAGCAACCATTACATCTGGCTGACTATTTTCGTCTTCCTCGGCTTCGGGCTTATCGGTTTCTGGGACGACTACACCAAGGTGGTCAAACGCAACAACAAGGGCATCTCAGCCAAGGCCAAGTTCGCTGGGCAGGTGGCCATCGCCAGTCTGGCCATTGCCGCCCTGCTCTATGAACCGGCCTATTCCACCAAGCTCGCACTGCCTTTCTTCAAGGGCTTCGCCCCGGACCTCGGCTGGTTCTACATGCCCCTGGCCCTCTTCGTCCTGGTCGGCACCTCCAACGCCGTGAATCTGACCGACGGCCTCGATGGCTTGGCCATCGGTCCATTCATCGTCAACGCGGCCTGCTTCGCCCTGTTCATCTACGTGGCAGGCAACGCGAACATGAGCGACTACCTGAACGTCATCTCTGTTCCCGGCGTGGGAGAGGTGACCGTGTTCTGCGGAGCGCTCATCGGGGCCGGGCTCGGCTTCCTCTGGTACAACGCCTACCCGGCTCAGGTCTTCATGGGCGATGTCGGCTCCCTTTCCCTGGGCGGCACCCTCGGGTTCCTGGCCGTATTGTGCAAACAGGAACTACTCCTGGTCATCGTGGGCGGTGTCTTCGTCTTCGAAACCATGTCCGTGATCCTCCAGGTCAGCTATTTCAAGTTTTCCGGAGGCAAGCGCATCTTCCGCATGGCCCCGCTTCACCATCACTTCGAACTCAAGGGCATCCCGGAATCCAAGATCATCATCCGGTTCTGGATCATGTCCATACTGTTGGCGCTCATGGCGCTCTCGACACTCAAGCTGAGGTAGATCGATGAACGCGTTGATCAAGGAATTTCGAGACCTGAACCTGCTGGACGACCATCTCGGCGTAGTGGTCGGCGCCGGTGCCTCTGGCATTGCCGCAGCAAGGCTCCTTGCAGAGTTGGGTGCCCAGGTGCGCGTCGTGGACACCAATACAAAGGTAGACCCATCGGTTGTCGCCGCCATCGGCTTTGACGTGGACCTGCAACTCGGCCCACACAGCCGGGTGCAGTTCGACGACGCGGACATCGTGGTCCTCTCTCCCGGCGTGCCTGTAAAAAAAATGACCGACGTCCTGACAGGCGTGCCCGCGCGCAAGATTGTGGCCGAGCTTGAGCTGGCCTCTTGGTTCACCGTGGCCCCGGTCCTGGCCGTCACCGGCACCAACGGCAAGACCACCACCACCACTCTCATTTCCCACATCCTTGAACACGCGGGGAAGAAGGTCTTCACCGGCGGCAATATCGGCACCCCGTTGTGCCAGTATCTGCTCGACAGCGAACCAGCCGACGTACTGGTCCTCGAAGTCTCCAGCTTCCAACTCCAGAACGTCCGCCTCTTCCGCCCCCACGTCGGACTGCTGCTCAATTTCTCGGCCAACCACCTCGACTACCACGTGGACATGGAGGAATACCTCCAAGCCAAGTTGAACCTCTTTGCCCAGCAGGATGAGCAGGATACGGCCATCCTGCCCCTGTGGATGAAGCAGGAACTAGAAGAGCGGAACATCGGAAATGGCACACGCCTCTATTTCGAACCCCAGGACCTCTTCGAGGCCCCGCACCTGCCGGGCGCGCACAACCGGGCCAACATCACCGCGGCCTGGCTGGCGGTCCGCGAATTCGGAGTGACTGAGGCACAGGCGGCCGAAGCCATCCGGGTGTTCAAACCCCTCTCCCACCGCCAGGAGCCTGTGGCCGAGAAGAACGGGGTGCTCTTCGTGGACGACTCCAAGGCCACCAACCTGGACGCGGTCATTGCCGCTGTTCAGAGCTTTGATCGTCCTGTCCGGCTGCTGCTCGGCGGCGTGTTCAAGGGGGGCGATGTCGCCACCCTGCTCCCAGCCTGCCTGGGCCGCGTGGTCCAGGTCGGGCTCTTCGGCGCCGGGCGGGACACCTTTGAAGGCCCGCTTAAAACGAAGTTTGACCTCTTCTGGGAAGATAATCTGGAAAAAGCGGTAGGCCGACTGGCCGCGGACGCCAAACCGGGAGATGTGGTGCTCCTTTCGCCTGCCACAGCAAGTTTCGACGCCTACAAGAGCTATGCGGACCGTGGTGATCACTTCCGACGCATCGTGGAGGATCTGTGAACAGACGCATCGGTACCAATGCCCGCAAGACGGGCCAGACCGACTACCTGCTCCTGCTCGCCGTGCTCCTTTTGGCTGGCATCGGCCTGATCATGGTCTTTTCCTCTTCGGGCATCATGGCCGAGCAGGCATACGGGGACCAATACTTCTTCATCAAGAAACAGGCCATATTCTTCGTGCTCGGCCTCTTTTCCATGTACATCTGCGCCAAGCTACCGAGGATCATTTTCTATGACCTGACCTATGTCTGGATGACCGTCTCCGTCATCCTGCTGGGTATCACCGCCTTCACCCCCCTGGGGATCATAGCCGGTGGTGCCAAACGCTGGCTGAACATCGGCATAGCCTCCCTGCAGCCCCTGGAGTTCGCCAAGCTGGCCCTGGTGCTCTATCTGGCATACTTCTTTGCCCGCAAACAGGAGTTGGTTCGAACCTTCTCCGTTGGGTTCCTGCCGCCCTTCCTGGCCACCTTCGCCCTGGCGATTATGCTCATGGCCCAACCCGACTTCGGCGGGGCCGTCTTCCTGGTGGGCATCCTCTTCTTCATGTGCGTGGTAGGCGGCACCCGTCTGATCTACCTGCTACTGGCCTTCGGAAGCGCCGGGTGGGCCGGATGGCTGCTGATCGCCCAGTCCGCCTACCGGTTGAAGCGCTGGACCGCCTTCCTGGATCCCTTCAAGGTGGCCCGCGATGAGGGCTACCAACTGGTCCAATCTTTCTATGCCTTCGGGTCTGGCAAACTCACGGGCGTGGGGCTGGGCCGCGGCACCCAGAAGCTCTTCTATCTGCCCGAGGCGCACAACGACTTCATTATGGCCGTGGTAGGCGAGGAACTGGGCTTCATCGGCA
>JAHJKV010000239.1 GCA_018822065.1 Pseudomonadota bacterium | reverse complement strand
TCTTCTGATACCCTGGCCCAGGCCTGTTCGGTCAACTCTTCTCAAATCCGTAAAGATCTTGCTTATTTCGGTGAATTCGGGGTCCGTGGTGTCGGCTACTATGTCCCGGACCTGATCTCCTCCATCAAGCAATCCCTTGGCATCGACCGGACCTGGAACTGCGCCATAGTCGGCGTCGGCAACCTGGGTCGGGCGCTCTTGCGTCACCGCGAGTTTCAGTCCAAGGGCTTCCTCATCAAGATCGCCTTTGACTGCGATCCCTACAAGATCGGGGAAATTGTCGAAGGACTTGAGGTCATCTGCACCCGGAAGACCAAGGACAAGATCGGTGAGATGGACCTGGAAATTGGCATCATCACCACCCCGCCGGAGCGAGCCCAACGCGCTGCAAACTACCTGGTGGAGGCCGGAATCAAGGGCATTATCAACTTTGCCCCGACGCGTATCGAAGTCCCCGATCACATCCCCTTGGAATACGTCGATTTCTTCGACCACCTCTATGCCGTGGCCTTTCGAATCAACCTGGGACAGCCAGGCAGATAGCCCTCTTTTCTTGACCCCGTAAACAAGCTACTATCCCAAAAGCGCGGACCTGCGCCAAGGAGTAGCCATGCGACCCATCGCTTTGCTGACGGATTTCGGCCTCAGCGACCCTTATGTCGGCCAGATGAAAGGTGTTCTTACCATCAAAGCTCCAGGGGCGCCCCTCATCGACCTCACTCATGAGGTCGAACCCTTCCAGGTGGGACAAGCCTCGTTTTTTCTTGCTGCATCCGTCGCCCACTTTCCAGCGGACACCATTTTCGTCGCCGTGGTCGACCCCGGCGTCGGGACACAGCGTCGCATCGTCCTGGTGCAATGCAACGACAACTATTTCCTGGCCCCGGATAATGGTCTGCTCGGTTTTGTCATGCATGGCACCACCGCCTTTGCCTGGGATGTCTCGACCCATGCCCGTGGTGCCTCGTCCACCTTCCATGGTCGCGACGTCTTCGCACCCCTGGCCGCCAAACTGGCCACTGGCGAATCACCTTCCACCCTTGGCGAACCCATCAATCCGACTGACCTGCTCCACGTTGAGGCATCCACTCCCACCGAACTTTCCGAGGATCAGGCCGGATGCATGGTCCAGGCCCATGTGCTGCATATTGACCGCTTCGGAAACGTGGTCCTCAGCCTCTTGCCTGGCGAACTCTTTGAACGCATCGCCCCGGCAGAGGCGGCTTTCCAAGGCGCCCCGCGCATGGTCCGGGCATACGGCGATCTGGAGCACGGCGAACTTGGTCTGCTCAGCGGCAGCCAGGGATTCATGGAACTGGCCGTGAACCAAGGCTCTGCCGCCGAAATGCTGGAACTCTCGCTGGGTGACATCTTCGCCCTGGGCATGCCGGACTGATGTCCCTGCAACACGTCCCTCGCCTGCGCGGATTGCAGGCTTCCCTTGCATTTTTGACACGTCTCGCCCCAGGCGCAACAGTAGAAAAGGAAGACCTGGCCGGTGCCATGCCCTGGCTGCCCGTAGTGGGTGCGTTCCTCGGTCTGCTCTGCATAGGGCCTTTCTGGCTGACTCTCCTCGGCGGCCACCCCATGGTCCAGGCGTGGCTCTGCGTTCTTCTTTCCATCTATCTCACCCGGGCGCTCCATCTGGACGGTTTGTCTGACATCTGCGATGGTCTGGCCACACATTTGGAGGCCAAACGTTTTTGGGAGATCACCAAGGACAGCCGGGTCGGGGCCTTTGGCGTCGTCGGCCTGGTAATGGCCCTTCTGGGCCAGGTAGTTCTGTTCGGCGAACTGTTCACAGCGGGAGAATATACCCCCGCCATCTGGGTGTTCATGGTTGGCAGGCTCTGTGCCGTGCTCCTGGGCTTTGCAGGCAAATCTCTGGCCCGGCCTGGACTTGGCAAGCTCTTTCTCGCCGGGGCCACTCTCCCTTCGGCCCTCTTCGCCCTGATGGTCACGCTCATAGCCGGATTTTTTCTGGCCTCGCTGGTCCAACTTTTGGTTGGCTTTGTTGTCGCGGTCAGTTTCCAGGTCCCGCTCTATTTTCTGGCCCGCAAGGTCAATGGACTCAACGGTGATTTTCTCGGCGCATCAATCACCGTCGGCGAACTGGGTGCCCTGCTCGGCCTGTTGATGGTCAGCTGATACGCTCAAGGAGAGAACATGAAACATATCTTCACCCTGTGCATCCTGCTACTCGTGCTCCCTGGCTGCGCCGTGCAGATGAAGTTTTTTCCCGATGCCACCGACCCGCTGCAAGAATACGTGCTGGAAGGCAAGGGTCACAACAAAATCGCCTACATCACCTGCACCGGCATCGTCTCCGACTCGCCCAGCCGGGGCATAGTCAGCACCCGGCCCTCCATGGTCGACGATGTGGTCAGCCGTCTCAAGCTGGCCGAGGCAGATCCGGCTGTGAAGGCGGTGGTCCTGGCCATTGACTCGCCCGGCGGTTCTGCCACGGCGTCCGATGTTTTGTATTATGAAATAAACACGTTCAAAGCACGTTCTGGGAAAAAAGTGGTGGCGGTGATGCTCGACATGGCCGCCTCGGGGGGCTACTACATCGCCCTGCCAGCAGACCGCATCCTGGCCCACCCGACCACGGTCACCGGCTCGGTGGGTGCCGTCTTCTACCAGCCGCGCGTCTCGGGACTGATGGACAAGATCGGGGTCGAGGTGGAAGTGGCCAGGTCGGGCCGCAACAAAGACATGGGTTCGCCGTTCCGGCAGTCCACGGACGAGGAGCGGGAGATCACCCAAGGGATCATAGACAAACTGGCCGGGCGGTTCTTGATGCTCACCCAGCAGCACCGCAACCTTTCAGACAAGGCCCTTGCCGAGGTGGGCACCGCGCGGGTCTTTACCGGCCCGGAGGCCCTGAGCCTCGGCCTGGTAGACCAGATCGGCTATTTGGCGGATGGATTTGCCGCAGCGCGGGAATTGGCGGGGCTGCCTGAAGCCTCGCAGGTGGTGGTGTATCGACGCGAACTCTATCCCAATGACAACCCCTACAACACACAGGCTTCGGCCCAGCCCTATGCCCCCTCCCTGCTGGGAGTGGATGCCAACTGGCTGCTGCCACCCCGCTCGGGGTTCAACTATCTCTGGCTACCGGGACAATAGGGGCGTAAAGCCGCGCTCTGGAATGCCGGGCGCATAACTGAAGCAGCGGGTGTTGACCACCTGGTCCGCCTCATGGGTTGTCAGGTCGCGCACGTCCAGGAACACCCGGTTTTCCAGGTTGAACCGGCCCGACCCCTCTACCTCGGCCAGGATGTCCGGCAAGCGGCGGATGATCTGGAAGGTGATGGCGTCATAGCGGTCCATGGGCACGGTGGCAAGCACGCCGTTGCCCGGTTCGTTCCGCCCCAGCATGCGCACCCGGTCCGCCATGGGGAACACGGTCTTGCCTTGTTCCAGGCGCACATAGTCTCGCCGCAAGTCCGGATCATCCACATAGATGTTTGAACAGAAGGGCTCCAGGGAATACATCGTCGGGATGTCCGCATGGGCCAGCTTGATCCCTATGTCGTACTTGGGATGTACGACCAGCCCCATGTCGTCGGTCCAGCAGCGGGCCGGAAGCACACCCCACTTGCGCACGAAGTTTCGCTCCGAACGGGCAAATTGAGCTTTCCACACCTCTGATTTCTCACCGATCTCATCCCCGGCGAACCGGGTGGAACGCGACCCGAAATGGTAGACCGCCGCGTCCAGCACCTGGGCGAACCGTGCGCCTGAAAGCTTGACCCTCAGATACAGGTCATCGTCATCGATCATATACTTGAGGTAGAGCAGGTCCACCCCGCCCAGGCTGGCATAGAAGGTCTTGGTGGTCATCCAGGGGAAAAACAGGGCGTCCTGGGTCTGGCCCTGCCGGGTCCGGACATTTTCCTCGTTCCAGGACAGGAATCCCGCCTCGTCAAAGGTCTCCATATCCATGCCGAAATTCAGATTCAGCTTGTCTGCCGAGGCCAGATAGACCGAGGGTTCGACCCGGTAGGCGGCGATGAAGTCATGGTCGCGCATGGCCCGGAGCATGGCTAGGTCAAACCCCGGCGGCACATACATGTCCGTATGCAGCACGCAGACGTGCTCGTTTTTGGCTGCGTCCACTGCCGTATTGTAGGAGTAGCCGATGCCAATGTTTTCCGGGTTCTCAATCTTGACCACGCCGGGGTCGTCCAGGTCGCGCAGCCACTGCCGGGAGCCGTCGTTCGACCCGTCGTCGAGGAGGATGATCTCGTGTTCGGGGGAAAGATTCCTGCGCAGGGACGCATAGCTGAAACGGAAATATTCCGCCGCATTGAAATTGCAGAGAATAAAGCTGATCGGCTCCATCATCCGCCTCCGACCAGGGCTTGCAGGCGCTGATCCATGATCCGGCCAACGTTCAAAGGACTATAGGTCCGGGCCACTTCCGCTGCACGCTGGGCAAAGCCCTGGTCCCGATGCAGCTCATGGCGCATCACCTGGCGCATTCGGGCCGCAAGTTCCCCTTCGTCCACATAGGCCCAGCGCATGTCCGGGGTGAAAAAAGGCGGGCACAGAGCCAGGTCCTCGGACCGGATGGTCTGGACCTCGGCTCGCACCGGCAACGAGTTGTCCTCATGCATGAATTCCATGTTCCCGGAATAGCCCGTGGCAACCACAGGTTTGCCGAAGGCCATGGCCTCGGAGAGCCCCAGACCCCAGGCCTCGGCACAGTGGGCCGAGACGTAACAGTCGCCCAGGGCATGCAGGGCCGCGATCTCCCCGTCGCTGAGCTCCTCAGGAATAGAGACCACGCCGGGCAGGTTTGAGAGGTCAAGAGGGTGCCGATATTGCTTGACCACCAGCCTGGCCCGCCCCTTGCCCAAAGAAGCGAACGTCCGTAGTAGTCCAGCCAGATTCTTGCGCCGGTTCACGCCGTCGCTGATGGTATAAAAAGTGAACAATTCCTGATGCTGGTCCGCGCCAATGAGCGAACGCACCCGCTGGATATCGGCCTTGGAGAAGCGAGGTCGGGTGACGACATGGGGCACCACATGGACCCCGTCGATCTCCCTGGCGAGGATGTCGCGGCTGAAGGTCGAACAGGTCCAGACCTCGTCCACATTTTTCAGGGGCTCCACATAGACCTGCGGCATGGGATCGGTTTCCACCACGGCATAGGCGATCCGGGGCAGGCCCTGCAATTGCTGCAGGGCAGCTGAGAGGAAGATGGGTTCATCGTGAAGGATGGCCACGTCCGCCTGAGCCTTGTCGGACACGATCTCGTGCCCGGCTGCCAGGAGTGCCAGCTTGTTGTCCCGCCCGGCCCGTGCGTGGCTGATAAATTGGCCGAGTTGGTACCATATTCTCATGCAATGCTTTCGTAGAACAGATTCTGCTCCAGCTGTCGAGTCGAGGTCTTCTCGTGAATGATCACCGCCTTGCCCAAGACGACCACGGTTTCTGGTGCATCGTGCACCTCGCGAGGAAACTCGTGGCAACCGATGCGCGCTCCCACAAAGGGCTCGCTGTTCCG
>JAHJKV010000520.1 GCA_018822065.1 Pseudomonadota bacterium | reverse complement strand
CTGCTCAATGATCGCCTGCTGGCGCTCGACCAGCGCCTCCAGCCTTGCGATGCGTTCCTCGAGCGAACTCACGCATCAGCAGAGATCACATCCTGCGATCCGTGTCGATCCCCCGTGAACGGGTACGAATTTCCGGTCAAAAGGTGGCTCACGATGAAGAAGCAGCCGGGTGGTGATGTGCAGTAGGTCGAAGTAGGGGACACCGGAATTCGGGGTCCCCTGCGCAGACGAGAAAAGTCGCAAGCCGCGCTTGACGCCACGAGTTCGCGACTTAGTTTCCGGCTCAGCAGGTATCGAGGGCAAGTCTCTCCGAGGTTTCAGCGTGTGCTGGCCTTGAGTAGGGCGCCCCGGTCGAGCCTGCCGGCCAATTGTTCCTCCGCGAGGAGGGGCGCATCAACCGGCAGTCTCGATAGGAGCAACATGAGCATGCAGACCCAGCAAGAGCAGGAGGCGATTTCACCTGTGCTTCAGGCAGAACTCGACGAAGCCCGACGAATCATCGACATCTACCAGAGCCACTTCGAGCAAGGTGCCTACGAGGTCGGTGAGATCGCGAAGCGTCTGATGGACGCCCCCGACAAGTACGGCGCGGGCGCAATTGAACACTTGGCCGCCGCAGTCGAGAGCAACCCAAGAACGGTTCGAGAGTGGGCCGCCGTCACCCGTCGATGGGGCAAGGCCGAATTCAACAAGTTCGTCAGCAGGTCCGTCATCGAGATGAAGCCCAAGTACTCTCGAGTGTCGATGTCCCACCTGGTCCTGATCGAGCGCGAGCCCGTCCAACGGGAAGAGGAACTCGCGGAAGTGGTCCGAAACGGAGCCTCGGTTGCTCAGCTGCGCGCGTATCTTCGTGCGGGGCAGCAGGAGCACACGCCGCCCACCGTGCACGACGCCGAGGTGCCGCAGCTCGAACTGCAGGAGCCCTCCGGGCACGAGCCCGCGACGCAGGACCCCCAACCGCAGGACCCCCAACCGCAGGACCCCCAACCGCAGGACCCCTTGGTGCCAGAGGTCGACGCGACGCTGGTGGGGCCCGCGGTGCCGACCATCGAAGCCTCAAGCCAGCCCGTCGCCGTGGCGGTCGAGAGCCCAGAGTCTCCTGCCGATCTCCGGCCAACCTCCGCCCATGTCGTGGAACGACCGAAGGCGCGACGCTCATCCAGGGATGGGGCACCCGTCGCCAGCGGGCCCACCATGGCTTTGAGCTCACTCGGGCAGTTGCTTTCGCTTGTGCGGGACGCCACCGAAAGGCTGTCGCGAGCGGGTGCGCCCCTCTTGGTCGCGGCAGATGATGACCTCCGGGCCGCTTTCGATCTGGTGGGCTACGGGGAGGCAAGGGGCCAACTGATGGGCCTGGTCGAGACCGCAGTCCGCCTGCTCGATCGTCTTGACGACCTTCACGAGCCGCTCCACAACAAACGGCGGACGTCCGCCGAATCTTCGGACCACCGCCCCCAAGTCAGCGATATTGCTTGAGTCGCCCAAGAGGTGTCGGTGCCGCGTGGTAGCAGTGAGGTCCTTGAGAAGGGACCGTCATGTCCGCACCGTCGTTCGATGCTGAGGCTCTCCTGGGCACGACCAGTGCCCTGCTGCTGGCGCGTGGTGACTCACCAGCCGCGCAGTTCCTCGCCAAGGCAGTGGCAACGTTTGCGGTGGACTCGGTGGACTACTCCACCTCGGAGGAGCCGTGGCTCTTGCGGCTGAACATCTCTCCGGCGGTCTTCGGCGCCCTCGACGAGCCCGAGAGGCGTCGGCACGAAGAGGCGATTGCGGAAGCAGTCCGCGAGGTAATGAAGAACTTCGATGATTGCTTCCTCACCCGCGTCTCAATTCTCCCGAAGATCACCAAGGTCGGGAACTGGCGGGAGAAAGTACTCGCCGGTCAAGACGTGGCAGATGGCGCTGAATTGCCTATTTTCCTGTTCTGGTCGAAAAGCGCCTCGTCGTTTCAGATCCTCGGTGTCAGTCCTCGCGCCACCGACGAACAGCTGAAGGCGGCGCAGAAGCAACGGCTCGTGATGTGCCATCCGGACCGCAACCAAGATCGCCAGGAGGCGGCTCACGAAGCGACGATCCGAGTGAACAGGGCTTACGAGAGCATCGTGGAGGAGCGGAGGGCTCGGGCCGATGCTCCGTTCTAGGGTCTGCATCGTCAGGGGAACCCTTCTTTGGCGGGAACTGCTTGTGAGACCCTCGACCGCGGAGGCATCTCCAAGATCGCACTTCCCGCAACAGGCGCGTTCATTGCTCCCTCTCGGGAGGCCGAAGATCTGTAGCTGCTGTACTTCCTTACGGGTTGGAGCATGACGCTGAGAGCATTCGCCTTTCTCGACACCAACGTTCTGATTCACGGCAAGCCGATAGAGCAGGTCGATTGGCCGAAGGTGCTCGGCGCGGAAGAGGTCGTGCTCGTCTTGGCGATTACCGTCATCGGCGAGTTGGACAAGCTGAAGGACGGGGCCGAGGGGCGTCTCTCGCGTTCTCGCGCGCGCGAGTTCATGTCGCGCTACAGAAAGTACGAGGAGGAAGTTTCAACCGGTGGAATTGCGAAGGTGCGTGATCGCGTCTGGCTCCGCGTGCTTGGTCGAGAACCTCAGATTCGGGCCGGTTTCGATCCCGACCGAGAGGACGATCGAATCATCAACGCGATTCTTGATTTCGATGCGGCGGGTTCTCGCGTTCTTCTCATCTCACGCGACATGGGGATCCGCATCAAGGCTGGTGCGAACGGGATCGAAAAGATGATGCTCCCTGAGGAACTGGAGCTGAAGGCCGAGCCGGACGAGGTCGAGCGCGAACTTTCCCAGACGAAGAAGGAGTTGGAGCGACTGCGGCACCGGGTCCCCCGAATCACTTTGGGGTTCCTTCAGGACGACGCGGCCACCAATCACGTCGAGACCAGGCTCCGAATGCCCCGCGCGCGTACCGAGGAGGAGATCGAGTACGAAGTGGAGCTTGAATTCGAAAGGTGCTCACGGAAGCTGGAGCAGCAGAAGACAAAGCGGGTCAGCGCTCTGGGAGCAGTTTTCGCCGTCAAGCAAGAGGACGTCACCCCTCACATCGAGGCCTATCGCAATTACCTGGGGAACCTTGAAGTGTCGGTCCGGGAGCGCTGGCGACGTTTCCCCGTGCACCTTCTGCTCTGCAATGACGGGACCGTCAGGAGCGAGCAGGTGGAGATCGACATCTGCGTGGAGTCCCCATTTGAATTTGGGCCTTACAAGACCGGGCCGGTACTGCCGTCTCGTCCGATTCTACGCCCACGGTTTGCAGCCTTCGAAGTGCTGAGCCCTCCGGAGCTGGGAAGGCCCTTCATTGAACCTCCGGGGCAGGATGCGCCGAACGTCTTTCGCTACGAGGTCAACTACCTCCTCACGGACTTGATGCATCACGACTCAGTCGAGTTGCTTCCTTTTGACGTCCACATTCCCTTCGATTGGTTGGGCCAAGGCTTCGCTCTGGACGTGACGGTTCGGGTGGCCGAATTGGTCGAGCCACAGAAGTTCAAGCTCCATGTGAAGACGGAGATTGTAAGCAGTGCACCGGTAGTGGTCCCGACGGGCGAAGAGGCCCCGGAGCATGAAGGGCGGGGCACAGACCCGTGAGTGCGTCGATGGAACATCATGCGGAATGTCCCGAGGATGCGCAGCCGGCTCCGCGATGGCGGGCCACCCTTGCGGACCGTGGTACAGCGGAAGCATGTCGACGAAGGACACCTTCCCCGAGTTCGTCCCCTGCAGCTGCGGTAAGGGCAACCTCGAACTCCTCGTAACCGTCACGGATCACGCCTACGTGACGAGTCGGGACAAGGAGGAGGTGGTCTCGCCATGTGTGGCGTGTGGGTCCTCCGATCTCGCCGCTGCGCGCGAGGAACAGCGGCAACAGCGCCGCACACGCCGATAGCGAACGACGTCCCGCAGGCCGCCGTCAGAGGCCAGGGAAGGGCTCCATCGTGTTCGAGCTGGGCCCGGCGGAGCCGGCTATCGACGGGTGAGCATCAGGATCGCGTACCGCGCAGCCTCTTCGGCCGTGGGGCTCACAAGCTTCGACAGGTCGACCCGTAGGTTTCCTGGCTCCTCGCCGGGACCAGCCGGATCGCGGCCTCCCGCCGTGAGGCGCACGCCACGTGCCTCGACTTCCTGGCTGGTGAGGTGGAAGAGGCTGCTGTCGACGAAGAAATACTGAGCGTTCTCTCCGAGGTGCCGGTCACCAACCAGGAAAGACACACCATCCACCACGACCCGCGTTCTCGCCA
This sequence comes from Pseudomonadota bacterium, assembly GCA_018822065.1. Classification (GTDB taxonomy): domain Bacteria; phylum Desulfobacterota; class Desulfovibrionia; order Desulfovibrionales; family Desulfovibrionaceae; genus JAHJKV01. The sequence goes on along the minus strand of JAHJKV010000520.1, from coordinate 12,568 downwards.
CCATCGCTGCATCCTACGCGCGAAGCACAGCGACGGCCATTTGCTCGGCAAGCCTGGTGGGCCGTCAGGGCACTCCGATAACGGGTTGGGCAACCGCTCGCTGGGCCTGTCGAAAGCTCTCCTCGCACCGCCACAGCCACGCAGCGAGGTTTCTTGAGTCATGCCTACGAGAAGAGCAGGGCCGTGCCCTTGGTTGATCCACCAGTCCAGCGAGAGGTACACGCGCCTCATGCCGGAGTCGGCGGTGACGGAGGTGGTGCAGTGCGTCTGTGGCAAGGGGCTGATCTGCGTCGACGTGCACGAGGGGGTGACCAGCCAGGGCGTGGAGTACCGCATCGAGGAGCGGCCAGTGCCCTGCCCCGCCTGTGGCTCAGCCGACACCGCGCGAGCGATCGCCCACCGCCACCGACGAGACGAGAGGTAGCCGGCCTCACGGTCGAGCTCTGAGCAGCTCGCCTGCCAGGCGCTCAGCATCCTGGAGGGCCTGCATGCAGCGCGGCTTGATACCGGACCGGGCAACCGGCTTGCTGGACACGGCGAAACGCTGCCTCACAGGCAGCCAGGCGCTCAGCCAGTTCGATCTGGATCATGTCGGGCAGCAGGAGCACGCCGCGTGCCGGTGGTTGCGCCTCCCGCGGGGCCGCGGGCACAATCGGCCAATGGGCGGCGATACAGTGGCTACGGAACTCCTCCCGTGCAGCTGCGGGCGAGGGGTCATCAAAGTGGCGGTAACTGTTGGGAAGTACGGAGCGTTGACCTACCGCATCATGGAGCCGACGCCTTGCCCGACCTGCGGCTCGAAGGACATCGCCGCGGCCCGGGCGGCGCTGCCACCGAAGAGGCCGAGCGAGGCGTAGACGCCCCACCCGGGCTCTTGCTGGGTGACTCCCTTCCGAGCAGCTCCACTCAGACCTGTGGCCTTGCCGACGAACGAGCTGCCCCTGCCGCGCCAAAGGGCGGGCCCTGCTGGCAAGAAGGATGGGCCGGTTTGGGACCTCCGTCGGTGGCCTCTCGCTGAAGCCTCCAGACGACCTGGGCGTCGGCTTCCTCCAGTGGGTGGTTCATTGGTGGTCGCTGTCGCTGCGGAAACCCTTGCCAGCGAGCTCGAGCCAAGTCCGAGCACGCTCCTCGACGGCATCGATCTGCTCCTTCGTCCACGCGAGGTTCCCGAAGGGTAGGGTGACCGTGCGGCGTGAGTCACGTTGCCTCACCAGAGCTGCGAGCATGAGTTTAGTGCGGGGCCCAGTTGGCTCCGCCAGTGCCGCTGTCGCCAGTCGGGCGGCAAGCTGAACATCGAGGCAGCCCCACACGAGAGGAACATCGAGAAGCTCAAGCGCGACATTTGTCTGGCCGGAGGCGAGCGCGACATCGGCCTTGCGAACGATTTCCAGAAGTCTCCGGGCAGTGCTCTGAGAGCTCTTGCCGAGAAGGGCGTCGAGCCACTCTGGCCAGCCGCTCACGTGACAACCCGTCCCCTCTTGCGTCGCTGCGACGGCGAATGCCTCCCGCGCCTCCTCAAGTCGATTGAGGTGAAACAGCGCCAACCCGCCCAGGTGACTCCCATGGACACGCTTTTTCAGGGACAGGTCCTGTTCGGACACGGCATCGAGCGCTTCCAGCGCAAGCGACCAGTCGCCCTTCTCGACGGCCGCTTCGGCGGCGTCGAACTTCACCCATGCATGGGTCGGAAACCGAGTTGTAGTTACGCTCGTGACCTCGGCTGCCTCTGCGGGCATGCCCCAACGTCGGAGGTCCTTAGCCAGGTAGGACAGCCCCTCGGGTTTGTCCTGGTACTCCGCCAGGGTCCGTTCGAGCACTTTCCTCCGTGAGGGGCCCGAAGACTTGTGCATGACCTCGGTGGCCTTGGCGAGCGCCGAGTCGTACCCGGTGCTGCACGAGGGTCCGTCATGGAGGAGCCTGGGGACGTGGGTCTCCTTGGGCTGCCCCACCAACTCGTGCAGGTTGGGCTCTTCAGCAGTCAGAGGCACGCAACGAAGCCCATTGTTGTGGGGAGTGACCAGAACCACCCGGCGAGCATCGATGTCTTGGAGCAGAAGACCCTTCTCCGGACAACGGACCCGCCAGCGTCGCTTTAGTGAGTTGCCTTCTGCGGAATAGGCGACGAGCCAGCAGTCCTCATCGCTCGCGTAAACGACGAATGAGACCCCGGCATCCAGCGCCGTCGCGACCTGAAGAAGCCCATCAACGAACGCATCTTGAAGCTCCTCAATGAGCTGAGACTCGTTGCCGCCCTCTCGGACGAGCAGCACCTTCAGCCCTTCCTTCTCGTCTTCGCCGTCGTCCTCGTTCTCGGCTGCTCCTTTCGCGGAGTTCTCTTCGATGGGCTCTTCAAAACGGTCTTCAGGCAGCGCCACTCCGAAGAACCCCGAGCCGCCTGGACCGATGGCGACTTCCTGCAGGCCCACGGGCAGGGTCAGTTCCGTTGCGCCGCCCAGACCGAAGATACGCCCGCCTCGTTTGAACCCGCTGATCCACATGCGCGGCCCACGGCTGGTCGCCAAGACCTCCAGCGTCAGTCCCTCCTTCGGCATCACCTTGGGCGGGCTGCTCTTCTCCAAGTCAGTGACGTGGAGCACCTCCTCGCCGCTTTCACGTGAGCGCACGTCGAGCCACAGGAAGCGACCGCCTGGCGTCACGCCTCCCATCTCGACCACCTCGCCTTCGGCCACCTTGAACGCGTGGTATCGCAGCACCACCCAGTCCTTGATGGCGAGTTCCAGCGCCATGCCCGCGGTATTGAGCCAGAGCGTTTCCCCCTCGACGCGGACGTCGGGATAGTCAGCGTCGAGAGGCATGGTGAGAGCAACCATCTCGACGATGCACTGCTCCCGGATGCTGAGCTTCCTCACGAAGAGGTGACGCCCAAGGCCCGTTGCCAAGTAGGCGTACTCGCCCTTGTCGTCGAGGCCGTAACTCACCTCGATGAGGCCGGCTCCGGCAAGGGCGTCGCCTGCCGAGAGCCCGTTTGGCGACTTGAAGACCTCCACCTGCAACTGGTCCCTGAGCGCCCGTGAGACGGTCTCTCGACGCTTGGCCCACGCGGATTTGTCCTCGGCTTCGTCGGCTTCTGCGGCGCGAAGTATGTGGAGTGCCTCAAGGTGATTGCCGTGCTGCACCAGGTTCTCGAAGCGCTCGCGCCTCGACTCAGTTTCGAGTTTGCCGAGCGCCTCAGCCACAATGCGCCTCGCCTCCTCGCTGATGTCCTTCCCGGCTGAGGCCTGAAGTCCTTCGACAAGCTCGATTGCGGCTCTCCACCGGCCTTCAGTGAGCGCTGCCCTGGCGGACTGGAGGTGCGCACGAGCCTCAGAAAGGGCCGACTCACGAAGCTCGACCTCTGCAGCGGCAAGCAGGGCCCGACCTGCCTCTAACCTGCGCACTCGCGTCTCAATCGGGCGCAGGAGGACAACCGCGTCCGTTGCCGAGTGTGGCTTGGCCTTGACCTCCTTCAACGTCATCACCGCCGCGGCGTCGAGCTTCCACTCTCGTGAGCCGCTTGCGCCCATTTCCTCAAGCCACTCAAGGGCCTCTTCGCCGGTGAGCTTTCTCACCTCCTCGCGCTCGCTGATGTCCAGGTCGAGGTACCGGCCCAGCGAGGACGTTCCCAACCCTTCACCCAGGCAGCTGACGACATCGGCGATCCGCTTGGCCCGTTCCCGCGCATGGAGTCGAGCCGAAGCTGCTGCAAGCTTCTTCTCCAGGCCCGTGGCCCCAAGCTGCAGCGCTTCTCCCCACAGGGCGAGTGCCGTCGAATCGTCTCCTGCGTCGAACGCGGCCTGGGCCTGTTCCCCCATGCTCGAGAGGGTGGCCGTTCTTCTCCGCTCCTCGGCCTCACGCACCACTCTGCGAGCCACACTGCTCTCGGGCCAGCGTTCAATCAGGGCCCGCGCCTTCTCCTCTGCCCTCGCCTCCTCACCGGAGGCCAAGAGCGATTCGAGTTCTCGCTCTGCAGGTTCCCGCTGCGCAGTTTTGAGACGGGAGAGTTCTGCTTCGACAGCGACCACATAGATCGCCGAGCCAGTGATCAACCTTGCTTCGGAGAGAAACCGCTGCGCCTCGGGAAAGTCCGAGCGTTTGAGTGCCTGAGTGGCCAGTGAGCAGACCGCCTCCGCTACGCGGGGAGTGTCGAGTCCCTTTGCCAGCCGGAGGCACGCTGGAGCGTTTCCTTCGAACGCGGCCGCGACAGCCAGCAGAGTGCGCACTGGAGGAGTCAGCTGTTCGGGTGTGAGCCGCTCCTCGAGGGCCAGCGCCTCGTCCCACAGGGCCAGTTTGTCGACGAGCACCTCAAGGAGCGCGATAGCTGCGGCATCGTCGTCTTCAGACGCGCCGAGGGCCTCCTCGAAGCACAACTTGGCGTTGTAGTAGTCGAAGTCGGTGAGCGCCTTCCTGCCCTCGGCCAGCAGGCCGGTCCGGTGGCGCGAGCTGCCAGGCCCAGTTGCTGCCCTGGTGGCGGTCGGAGTTGGGCCTCCCTCTGCCGTATCCAAATGGAACTGAACCTTGCTGCGCGCCTCCTCGGAGAGCTCTGCGACGACGGCGTGACAGGCATCGCGGTCCTGAGGCCGGTAGCGAAGTCCGATGACTCCGGGCTCTTTGGGCACGACCTCGATGGTCAGCTCGGAGAAGAAGTCGATGATGAGCCGGCTCTGGAGCTTCGACTTCAACTCGTACCTTCGGCGCATGATGCCGGGAGGGAGGTTGAGGCCCGTCGGGTTCACCGCGTGGATGATCGCGACCAGCTCGGCCGCACGGACCGGCCCAGGGCCAAGGAACTTCTCTGCGTCGTGCTCGAGGAAATTTGGCTTTCGTGACGCCATCGGTCGGCGACCCTATCGCACGCAGATTCAGAACGTGGCGAGGCCTTCCCGACGTCGGGAGAATTGGCCCCGTTGCCTCAGCGTCGTAGACCGGCGCGAATCGCGGAGTCGATCGGTAGGTTCGTCAGCCGGTAGGGTGATCCACCACTGAGTTAGAACGGAGAAGCCTAAGTTGACGTGTACTCCTACCCGCCCATTCTTCATCACGCTGGCACTCTGTAAGTCACCCCTCGAGGGCTGTCCGTTGGGCATGCGCGGTTGAGAGTCCGAATGCAAGCCACCGATCACCAAGTAGTAGAGTGAACTTGTGGACGAGCTAGGCGGCGAAGCGGTCCTTGCTCGTCGCGTTAACATGGTGCTCAGCAACACCCACCCGGTGAGTCGCATCGTGCCGAGCAGTTCCGTTCAATACAACTGAAACGGCCGCGCTACGCACTGCGCGATTGACCATCCCATGAGACCTTCTGTGGCGTCGCGGCACGACATGGCTCGTCATCCCGAATCATGATCGCGATCATGACGGCTGAGCTGTTGTAGGCATAAGAAGCTCTGCGGGCTTTGTTGAACCCCAGTTGACCTGATGCCCTGAAGATCAACCGACATCATTGACTCTTCCGCTGCGCAAGAAGTATGGATCGGAAAAGGGCCGCTGCCTCGTGTGCTTCGGGAGGGATGGGCATGGAGAAGATCAGGTGGACGTTAGAAGAACTCGCCAAGACCACACTTTGGGAGGAGCTCAGCGAGGATGAGCAAGCAGTGCTCAAGCTGCACTGGAACTCAGACGCAATCTTGTTGCCATTCACGGCAAATGCACTGAGGCGGTGGATCGAGCGCCGGGTTGATCAGATGCGGGCAACCCCAATAGCTCACGTCGACCTGATCGCCGAACTTGTGCCAGATGGGCTTCTGGGGCAATACTTCAAGTCCCCTAAGGACCTGCTTCCATTTCCTTATCACGGTGATCAAGAAGGCGACGGTGGAAGCCACTTAGACCTGTCGTATTCAGACGACGGGACTGAGCCTGAGTATCATGCCGATATGCTCCACCTTGACGAAGGTGGCATACCGACCAACCCGCATCTGGACTTCCTTCACGCCGACGAGGACGACGATTTACATCAAGACTTCCATTTCCAGGACGGCTGGGTTGAGGATGATGAACACGATGACGGCCACGCGGATGAGCACGACGATGGTGGACGTCCTCATCAAGATCATGAAGATAACGGCCATTCTGATGCTTACAGTGATGGCGACAGTTTTAGTGATGCACATAGCGATGGCGACGGTCACGCGGACGGTTCCGAGCATGACGATACCGCTCATTCTGATGCCGACCACGAGGACGGGCCCTACGCTGACGTCATGGGCCACGTCGACTGGGGCCATGAGGACCTGTTACATTACGACGGGGCGCACGAAGACGATCACGGGGACAGAGAGCACGGCGACCAAGAACATGCAGACGCGGAGGGCCCATACAGTGACCATTCCGACGGCGGCGCGCCCGGTCACAACGACAGCTACGCGGATGTCACTGGACACGAAGATGGTCCTTATCACAACGACTATCACTTCGATCATCACTCGGATTCAGGGCGGACCGGAGTGGATTATTCCCCCACCGAGGCTGAACTGTATTCTACCGTGATGCTCTCTCTTCAGGGGGTCGAGACCCTGCTGAACGGTGTTGAAGTCAAAGACGTCGAGTTCCTTTCGCTTTTGCAGGCAAGGCTTGAACATTTCTTCTTGAATCTTCAGGGGATGGACATTCCGCTAAATCATTCCGACGGTTACTAGATCTGTTCAAGTTGGTTCGCCTTTACGTGGGAGTGGTCGATGAGCGTGGAAGTTCGTCCTCTTGGCGTGCGTTGCAATCTTTCGTGCGCCTACTGCTATCAGAACCCTCAGCGAGACGCCGGCAATCTTAAGCGACCGTACTCGGTGGATTCAATGATCGCCGCGGCCGAACGGCAGGGCTCGAATTTCACTGTCTTCGGTGGGGAACCGCTGCTCATCCCTCTACGCGATCTAGAGCAACTCTGGGCGTTTGGACACAAGCGTTACGGAAAAAACGGAATCCAGACCAACGGCACACTCATATCTAGCGAACATGTTGCTGCTTTCGAAAAATACAACGTACATGTCGGATTCTCCATTGATGGTCCGGAGGAATTAAATGGATTGAGGACCTCGGTTGATGTTCGCAGGACCGCGGAACTTACGCGTGTTTCTATCGGATGGCTGGAAACCCTAACCAGGGCGAGAAGAGTTGGTACCAGTCTGATATTTACACTGCATCGCGCCAATGCTGTAGGCGATCGTCTGGGTCGGCTCTTGGAGTGGCTAGTCTTCCTTGATGCGCTGGGATTGAAGTCGGCCCGCGTACACCTTTTAGAGAGCGAGAACGAAGCGGTTCGAAAGCTCTATGGGTTGTCTACGCGAGAGAATATCGCTGCACTCCGTGCGATTGCCTCTCTAGAGAAGCGGTGTCGAACACTTCGTCTTGACCTGTTTCGCGACATCAGGCAGTTGCTGCTTGCTAAAGACCAATCCGCAACCTGTGTCTGGAATGCATGCGATCCTCTGACGACTGCTGCGGTTCAGGGCATCGAGGGAGATGGTAGTTCTTCTAATTGTGGTCGAACGAACAAAGAGGGGGTCGACTGGGTGAAGGCACCAGCGCCTGGGTTCGAACGGAGTTTGGCTCTCTGGAATACGCCCCAGAAGTTTGGTGGTTGCAGCGGTTGTCGATGGTTCCTGTTCTGCAAAGGACAGTGCCCCGGCACCTCCCTGGAGCAGGATTGGCGGAATCGATCCGAGCACTGTGATGTTTGGCGGGACGCCTTTGAGCAGGAGGAGAAGAGATTGTTGTCGAACGCGCAGCGACCGATTTCTGATAATCCATTTCTTAGGAAGCGCCTAGAATTTCGTCTGGTTGACGCTTGGCTTCGCCGTTCGAACCTCAGCATCGCTCGCGCGCACACGGGTAGGTGCTAAGGTGGAGGCCAACGGCGTTTCGGACTTGATTGAGAAAGCGACCACCGACTGGCGGAGGGTGCCGGAGTTTGTGCGCATGACCTATTCGTCAAGTCAGATCCGACAGGAGTGGAGTCCTATTGTCTCCAAGATTGGACAGGTGTGGTCGAGAGTTGAGGAGGAGTCAGTCTTCAGGAACCTACGCGAGGCGGCCCTGCTGTTTGTCGAACCGGCCAAGTATCAAGACTTGGTGACGCGAACTGAGTCCCAGGGCTTCAGTTGCCAGATTGTGTCCAAAGTCAGGGTGTCCTCTCAATATTCGGCCCGAAGCGAGCCCCCTCGAGCGGGCGACTCATTTGTGTTCAGAACAGTGATCTCCCGTCGCGAAGCGATAAAGGAAGTTGCAGACGTAATTGGGGCCGGCGCTGACGACGATCGGATAGGCGCATTCCTTGGCTACCCACCATGCTGTCGAGAATTCTTCCGTCAGGCCTGGACATATGGGGGACTGGTCGACGTAACCCATGCGCAGTTCGAAGGTCTCGGACCACTGGACATTGAGCGGGTCGCAGTGAACCCACTTCTGCGCTGGATCGGAGTTCGACCAGTCTTTCATCTTCCATGTCGTTTCGATTGCGACGCATCCGCCGAGGTTGCGAATGCGCTTAGCAACTTGGCTGTGCAGTTGGGCGAGGGGGAGTTGGAGCAGAGGAAGGCTGAAATGCTGTCTGGGCCAGCGGAATGGTCCGCGAATCACGGGATTGGACAAGTGCTGCATGCGTTCTTTCGGATAGTCTTCACGTCCGATTGGACACCCCAGCGGCGTGTCCTGCGCATTCACGGAGAGACGCCAGAGAGAAGCCCGGCAGGAGATCGATTTCCTTACAGCAAACGCCTCTCAGCGCCAGGTCGGGTTCAGAAACGAACGAGAGTAGCTCTGCTCGCGCAGGCCTCACCTTCCCACGCCGACAACGGCTTTGCCAGTGATGCTGCAATGTCGAAGGCGCATGCAAATTTATTAAGCGCATTGAAGAGTTTCTTGAAGCGGAGTGGGCGAGAAGGGCTCTCCACGGTATTGGACTTGGGGGCAGGGGACGGGACGCTACTTATGCGCATGCAGGCTGCGGATGTCCCGGCGGTTCGATGGATTGGAATAGAGCGAGATGGGGGGCGCGTGGAAAGAGGCAGAAGCCGGAGTCAGGACGTCGAACTGATTCACGGCGACATTGCCGAGGTAATTGCCGCAAGAGCAGTTCCTTTTGACGCGTCCTCACTTATTCTCATCAACCCTCGGCGCCTGCTGGAAATGGACCACGTCACGCGAGGCGCTGTTGTTGTTGCGTTGCGTCAGGGCGGCTCCTGTGTCCTGTTTTATAGCTACGATCAGTTGACAGATGACGCGGTCTCCTTGCAGGCCGTAGAGGGCGGCGTTGGTGATTTGTTGGCGAGCGGAACTGCGATTGCGGTTTCTGTTTCTGCGAGGGAAGTATGTTAGCATTAGTTGATTTGAAGGAGAGTGAAGCGTTCCGGGGGCTCACTCAGTTGGAACAGGAAGGTGTGGAGAGGGAATGGTCTTCTGACACTGAGATCGAACCGCTTACCGTCGCGTCGCTCAGGAAATGGCTTGCCAGTCCCGTACATCGCAGGGGTTCTGGCTCTCTCAACGAGGACGGTTTTGGCAGCGATCCTTCTCGCGCTGCGCTTCTCGGGAAGATTCGTGAACTCCAGCGAGTTGTCGACGTTAAGGTTCGGGAAGTCTTGTCTAAACCATCGCGTCGGGACGAGGACTTGGAGACTGCACTGGAGTCGCTAAGGTTATTGCTCAATTTGCGAAAACAGGACCGCGACCTCGGTCGTCGGTCCATGCCTCGGAGGCTTCCTCATGTCTCAATCGAAAAGCGATAATCTCGGAATTTCCCGGCGGTTTCTTCTTCATTCTGCGGCTGCCGGGGTTGCAGTGTCCCTGTTTCCCACGAGTTCGCGCGCTTCGGCTGCGGTTCGCCCAGTCGTTCTCATTCGTGCGCCAGGTCCTATGGTGGCGAGGGAGTGGTTCCCTCGCCTAAGGAGCGGAGTTGTGGTCCTGCCCTATGTGACGGCGCCACTGGGACTGCGCACACACTTGGTAGACATTTCTAGTGGAGCGAGTTCGACAGCTGCGCGAGCTGCTAGCGACCCGGCAGCCCGCGTTCATGAGGTGGCGCTCGCGTGTGGGAGCGGTGGCGGTAGCCGGGAGTTCTCATCCCTACTCGAATTAGCCAGACTGGCAGATGTACGTGGCGGTTCTTTTGAGAGGGAAGCGCGGCTGCACGAGTCGGTAGCACAGTCGCTGGTGTGGGCCGGCCATGTGGAGTGCTCGCTAGTGGAGCCCATCATGAGGTTCGTCCTGCGAGCTGCCGCTGCCGCCTTGGGCCAGGGGGGGGTCGATGTCGTCTCGGTCGAGGTCGGGAATCGACTATCGGTTCCGATCAGTGGTCGTCTCCGAGCACTCGGTGACCTACGCGCTTTGGACAGGCCCCAATCTGGAGACTACCAGGCACTGGTCCGCATTCGACGCTGGACTAGTGAGCGGGTCGCGGAGTTGGCTGGCGGACTTGGTGCTCTTTCAGCGACGGCGAGCTTGGCCTACGACTGTGGCGCGCCTTTTCAAGCGGCGCTGTATCCTGAGTCAAGTGCGAGATGAAAAGGACAGTTCGTCTCTAGCTGGCAGGGTTCCACTGAGGGCGACCATGCGCTCTTCCTTCGTCTTTGGATTATGGCTTGCGGTCAGCATGTGCGCCTGTCGCAATCAGGTGTCACGCCCGATGGGCGGGTCCACAACGGCGAACCAGACGGCGCCTCAACCGTGCGCTTCGCAAGATTCCGACGGAGATGGTCTTCCCGATTCCTGGGAGGTTGTCAAATACCGAACAAACCCACTGCTGCCAGACTCAGATGGAGATGGCGTACTGGACTCCGATTGGGGCGAGCGGCAGGAATACACCTATTCGCTTCGGGTTTTTATGGAGGTTGCTCTTCCTGTTGAGGATATTTCGCAGCTAAATACTGTTTTCCAAGACGCTCGAATTGCCGGTCGTCGAGGCGAAGTCACAGAACTTGATGTCGTCTTGTATGAAGCCGCACAAGTGGTCCCTGGTGTTGAAAAGTACCTTTCCGGCGCAGATTGCAGCCTGCCTTCCGGGCGAGGGGTCCGTGACGGCGGGGTGTTTGGCGAGCAGATGCGCCAGTTGGCAGGCGTTAATGGGTCTTTGCGAGAGCGTGTTCAGCGTATGTTCGCTGCAGTCTATTCTCAGACCACGCGGTCGGTGCCGTTCAATGCGTTTTATTTGCGTAATGATGGCGGTGTTGTGTCAATTGAGCCAAGCGCGGCTTCGTTGGTTAGTGCGCCTGATGTGGAACCCGACGAGCTTTGGCGTCGGGAACTCGATGCGCCCACTATGTGGAGTCGTAAGCTTCGCGGTGAGTGTACATCGAGCGCAGTCTTGGGTGGAGCTGCCCTTAGTGAAATCGGTGTGCGATCACGACTCGTCTTGTTTGCGCCTGTTTATTCGGCGGCCTCTGACCTGCTAAAGGGTGTTTGGGATCAACGAGCGCTTCGACCCGCGAGTCCATCCGGCGTGACGGGGTGTGTTTCTCATACCGCCATTGAGATGGTGGTGGACGACACCTGGCTATTGGGCGACGAGCAGCGTCTGAGGGGCAGTCCCGTGGAGTTGGGGCTGGGGCCTTTAGTTCAGTTGCGCGTGTCGGATTCGGTTACTGGCCTGATTCAGCCGCAGATCTGGGGGCCCGCATGTGCAGGTTGGGGTCGCCTTGATGGAACGCGAAACGCGTATCGAATCATCCACATCTCAGACGGGTGGGGGCCTCATGTTGTCGCGGACGGACTTGTCGGATTCGGTAAGGCTCCGCCTCGAAGTGTTGTTATTACCGACATTTTCCCGTTTTCGTCTTCTAAAAGGCCTCGGTTCATTCCGCTGGATGCTGTGAGCGACCCTGAGCGGTATTATCTGGCAAAGGCTGAGCTTGGCGGGATCGATGCGTCCATGCTTGTCTATTTTTATCGGTGCGCGAACAAGATTCTCTACCCATTTAGGTTCGTTCGTGGATACTGGAACGATTACTTTCTCCTGGAAGCGCTTGAGGGGTCATCCGTTCATGATCAGGTCGTCGAGCAGTCGGTGGGGTGTGGCTGGTTGTTGCGCGATTCAGAATTTCAAGACTAACCTTCAGAACCCGATTTCCATTGTACCCGTTCGACGATCACCGGCGGCGCCCAGTGATCGCCGCGGCGCTGACCCAGCGCCGATGGCGACGCGAGAGACATGGGCAGCCGAGTATGTCAGTGGAAGCGCAGCGGCCTGCCCGCAGCTGACTACGCCGAGCGTGAAGGGCTCAACGCCAGCACCCTGACGTGGTCGAGCTCGCAGCTGGGCCGTCGGCGCTGGCGCTCTCAAGGCCACCGGTGCTCGAGGTGAGGGTGGCGCCACGAGCCGCGAGTTCGCTCGAGGTGGAGTACGTGAGTGCTGCGGCGCGTGCGTGGCGACCGACGAGCGGAACGCCGCGGAGAGCCCATCGTCCGTGCATAAGGAGCTTCGCGCGCTCAGGTACTCGAAGATGTTAGCACTACTACGTCAGATCGCCCGTCTCCCCCAGCCGGCGAAACGGGAAGTGCCCGCGGATGAAGCGGGTGACGAACGCGCCCTTGGACTGAGCTGAGAGCAGGTCTGCGTACAGAGCAGCCGGAACACCGAAGTACT
>JAHJKV010000238.1 GCA_018822065.1 Pseudomonadota bacterium | reverse complement strand
TGTTCGGGTACGCAAAATGCCCCGGAGCCCGAAGGCGATGGCCCCGAGCATGGTCAGGGTGAGCAGGGCGTCCATGATGAGGCGTGGTGTGATCGGTTCCGTCATCTCCACTTCCTAGGCCAGGGCCTGTTGCACTGCATAGGCGATGGCCCCAAGGTCTGAGCAGACCGTAAAGCCTGCGGACTGCATGGCTTGAATCTTGTCGTCGATACCCCTGTCTTTTTCAAGAATCGCACCGGCATGGCCGAGACGTTTGCCTGCTGGAGCTGTCCGGCCAGCGATGAACGCGACCACAGGCTTTTCAAAGCCGGTCCGGGTTACCCAGTTTGCCAGGTCTTCCTCGGCACTGCCTCCAATCTCACCCAGGACCACTACGGCGTCGGTTGCCTCATGGTCACGCAGCATTTCAAAGAGATCCACAAAGCTGGTCCCGATGAATGGGTCACCGCCAATGCCTGCGGAAATGGACTGGCCGATGCCCGCTTCGGTCAGCCGTGCCGCCACTTCATAGGTAAGCGTTCCGCTGCGGGAGAGAACTGCCACGTTTCCCGGCGAAAAGGGGTCTGGGGGCAGGATACCGATCTTGGTCTGACCAGGCAGGATCAAGCCAGGTGTGTTGGGGCCGAGTACGCGGGTGGGCGAGTTCTTGAGTTCGGTCAGAACGGAGAGCATGTCCTGCTGCGGGATGCCCTCGGTGATGCAGATAGCCCAGGGGATGGCATTGGCTGCGGCCTCCCGCACAGCGTCAGCCGCCATCTTGGGCGGGACGAAGATGATGGAGGCGCCGATGTCGTGATGGCGACAGGCCTCGGCCACGGATGAATAGACTGGTATCCCGAGAACCTCCTGACCGCCCTTGAAGGGGGTGACTCCGGCCACGATGTTGGTGCCGTAGTGGAGCATGAGCTCGGTGTGCAACTGGCCTTCACGTCCGGTGATACCCTGGACCAGGACAGGTGTTTGTGCCGTGATCTCCATGAGGGGGCCGGACAAGGTGGAGGGCTGAGAAGCCGGTCGGTTGCCATTGAGGGCTGGAAGCGGCGCTGGAAAGCGACTGGCAGGAGCATCTTGGGGGCGCAGGGAGGTCAGGACGCTTATGGCCTCGGACATGGTCGTGGCCAGGTGCAGGTTGTTCACGACCAGGTCGCGCAGGATGGTCAGACCCTCGGTTGCCTCGTTGCCGGATAGGCGCGCCACCACAGGCTTGAGGGGTGCCGTGCCATGCAGGGCTGCCTTCATGGCCAAGGCCACTTTTTTGCACGAGAGGATGCCACCATAGAGATTGATGAAGACCAGTTGCACCTGCTCGTCGCCAAACAGGAGGGAAAAGGCGGTTTCCATGCGCGCTTGGTCAGCACCGCCGCCCAGGTCCAAGAAGTTGGCTGCGGAAAGATCCGAGTAGTTCAAGAGATCCATGGTGGCCATGGCCAAGCCGGCACCATTGACCATCAGCCCCACATAGCCCTGGAGTTTGACGAAAGAGAGCCCAGCTGCCCGTGCCGTGACCTCTTCCGGAGCATGATGCTCGGCCTGGTAGTAGGTATCCAGGGCCGCGTTCAGTTCCACGGCATTATCGTCGATCTCGACCTTGCCGTCCAGGGCCATGAATTCGCCTGACGGGGTCAGCACCAGGGGATTGATCTCGGCTAAGAGCAGATGGCTGGAGCGGACTGCTGTCCACAGATCAGCAACAAGAGACTGGAAGGGTTGAAACAATTCTTTGGAGAGCCCAAGGTGAAAAAAGGCCGCTCGATAGTGGTGGGGTTGGATTCCTTCTGGCAGGGCAATGTCTTGAACCAGCAGGTTTTCCGTGCCTAGGCTTTCGATTTCAACGCCGCCCTCTCGACCTACAGTGAGCACGATCCTACGTCGGGCGCGGGAGAGAGTGAAGGAAAGGTAGAATTCACGGTCGATTTCTGAGGCAGGTTCCACGCGCAGCAGCGGCACCGGATGCCCTTTGATCTTCATCCCAAGAATAGCGTGTGCAGCGGTAGCGAAGTCTGCAGCCCTGTCGACCCGGCGTATGCCGCCAGCCTTGCCTCGCCCTCCTGTGAGCACCTGGGCTTTGAGAAACCAGGGCAAGGGAAAGCCGGGGTCAAAGACCGCGATATCACCTGACATCAAAGGGACTCCCCGCGGTGTTTTGACCCCGAATTGTGCAAATAGGCGCTTGGAATCGTGTTCATTCAGTAGCATGTCCGCTCACTTGGTTGTTGAAGAGGATGTCGGAATTGTGGTGTTTTGAGTCAATAAACTTAGGTGGTTTCAAGTCAATTTTCAATGCAAAAGAGGTGCTTTTCTTGCCCCCCACGCTTATTTGTCTTACATATTTGAAACATTGAATTGCCAATGGGAGAATGAGTGGGAAATATGAATACTTTTGCCCCCGGCTTGACCGAGGAGATTCTGACCGAGATGGCCAAAGGGTTTTTTGGTTCAAGGCGGCACATGGACGCATTGCTTGACCATTTTCTGGGCTTGGTTCGCGAGATCAGGACTCTTCAAGGAACGGTTGAGAAAAAAGGGGGAGATTTGCACATCCTTCTCGGAGAAGAGCAGGATGTGCGGCGTTTCTATACGGCCCTTGGCCTGGATGCGAATGTCTTGTCGTTTGACCTGAAGGGCAGGATCGGGCCGGAAAACGATGGACTGCCGTGGGCATGGACCCTGGGGGGACGTTTCACCAAACTGGTGCTTCGTCGCTACAGCCAGTTGAAGCTTGGCGTGGACGAGTACATGCATGGGCGCATGGTGCCGCATTCGACACAGTCAAAGCGCATGGTGCTCTCGTTGCACTACGAACAGCTCAGGAAATTTGCGTATCACATCAACGAATCCATCCTGAAAATGGAAGACAAGATGTCTGTCTCCTGCATTATCCGGCTCGCCAAGAGCTACGCTGATCCAGGCCTTTTGGAGAAGGAGAAGGTGACTGGTGCCCATTGTCCGCTCCCCCAGGGCGAGGATTGCGGAACCGGATTGAACGAAAGCTTTGCCTACCAGACCATCGATTTTGATTCTTATGGGATCAAGTCGTTCCCCGAATTGCCGTCCATGGACCAGGCCAGGACGACTATCCAATCCTTTTGCCGTGAGCGGCTTTGCCGGGAAAAGGCGGCTATTGTCGAAACCATGGCCGCCCTCAAAGTGGCGTCTCAAAGGCTACCTGGGAACCCAAGTAGGTCAGATCACTTTTAATATTTTCAGTTCATCCAGAAGTTTATCTTTTTTGATGGGCTTGGTGATGTACGCATCCGCCATGCCGCCACGGAAGAAGGACTTGCAGACATTCTTGGTGTCGGACAAGGCAGTGATCATGATCAGCTTAAAGCTGTGCGCATGTTTGATACCGCTCTCGCGTTCCACCTGCCGGAGTTTGTCCGCCACCTCATGGCCGTCCATGCCAGGCATCATGATATCCAGAAACACGGCGGAAAAGGGTTGGCCCATTTCAAGGTATTGGGTGTAAAAGTCGATGGCTTCAGGGCCGTTGGTTGCAATAATGCAGGAGCCGTAGGGCGATAATATCTTCATCATCAGGAGATTTATCTCTTCCTGATCATCGACCAACAGGAACTTTCTCTCGTCCGTCATTTCTATCTCCCTGCGGACGTTAACTATTTATTTGTAGTCGTTTGAGAATGTCTTTCTTTGCTTCATCGGCCTTACTGGTTTCTACCTGACAGGTGCCAACAGCCATATGGCCGCCACCGCCAAATTCGAGCATGAGTTTTCCGATGTCAGTGGTGCAGCTTCTGTTGGTGATGGAATGGCCCACTGTAAAGACGATGTTCTGCTTTTTGAATCCCCACATGATCTGGATGGAGACATTGGAATCTGGGAACATGGTGTAGACCAGGAACCGGTTGCCCGCATAGATAGTGTCCTCGGCACGCAGGTCGATGACCGCGACATTGCCGACCATTTCTGTGCTGCGTTCCAGCATCTGACAGAAGAGGTCGTTCTGGCTGTTGTAACGGTCTACCCGTTCCTGAACGTCCGGTATGGAGATGATTTCCTTTGCCGTCTTGGTCCGACAGAGCTCTATCATGTTTAGCATGAGCTGGTAGTTGGAGATGCGATAGTCGCGGAAACGTCCCAGTCCCGTGCGCGGATCCATGAGAAAACCGAGCAGAATCCAGTCCGAGGGATTGGTGATTTCATCGGCGGTCAGGTTGGCTGAGTCGACCTTGTCGACAGCAACCATCATTTCTTCCAGGGTGGGTGAGAATTTGTCGAGGCCACCGTAATAATCCCAAATGACCCGTGCACAACTCGGTGCCGTGTAGGAGGCTCCCTTGAAGTCAACGTCACCGAGGCGTTCGCCTTCACTGGAATGGTGGTCGAACCAGAGGCCCACACCTGGCACGTAAGGCACATTGGCCAGAACATCGTTTTCAGAAACCTGGACTTTTCCGTCCTGGATATCTTTGGGGTGGGCGAAAAGATAATCGTCAATAATCCCGGCTTCTTTGAGCAGCACTGCGCAGGCCAGGCCGTCGAAATCGGAACGCGTGATGAGTCGCATGCTTTCGTCCTTATAATGTCTAGTGGTTACGTTGGTTTCAAAATTTATAGCACAGCCGGATTGACAGCGCTAGCAATTCGTAGCTCTTGTGT
>JAHJKV010000237.1 GCA_018822065.1 Pseudomonadota bacterium | reverse complement strand
GGCTATGGCCCGCATGGAAACATTTTCGAACCCCTTCTTGAGAAAGAGCTCCTTAGCAGCCTCCAAAATAATGGCCTGCATCTCTGCGACGCCTTCACCTTTTGCTTTATCCTGAACCATAGTCACATCCTAACAGATGGGATTTTTGAAACTTACGTCATTCATTCCATTCGAGGGACGACAGCAGCTTGTTGTCTTCACTCATTTGAATAACACAAGGTCCAAAAAATACATAGATTGTTGATTCTTCGCCTAACCCTAACCTGTTAAAACATCAAGAATCTCGATTTTGGACGCTTGGTATGCAGGATAGGCCCCAGCCGCGAGTCCCAAACCGGCCGAACCGACCAGGGTCCCGACCAGCACGGCACCGTCCAGGATCAAGGGATAATCTGAAAACGAGGAGAACAGCAGCAGCAACGCCACGCAGCAACAGACACCACCACCGCCCCCAACCACGGCCATAAGCGCAGATTCGAGAAAGAACTGTCGCACAATGTCCTTACGCCGTCCGCCCACTGCCCGCCGGATGCCAATCTCCTTACGCCTGGTCCGCACCAGCAGCACCATGATTGACAGAATTCCCATCCCGCCCACGGCAAAGGAGATGGTTGACACAATGGCTCCCAGGGTGCTCATCAAGTCCAAAGCCTCTCGGCGGAGCTGAATGGTCTCCTTTGCCTCAAGCAGCGAGAAATCATCGGGTTCACCCGGACCCAATGCATGACGCTTGCGCATGACATTCAAACTCGCAGCCCGAACCTGCTCCATATCCGCACCTTCGGCGAGTTCTATGAATATCCCTTTGATATAACTAGTATTGCTTGCCCGACGTTGATAGGTAGTCAAAGGCATGAACACCTGATCGTCCTGATTCACCCCTGCCAGGTCGCTCCCCTTGCCCTCCATCACTCCCACCACCCGAAATCCAGCCTTGAAGATGAACACCAACTCCCCCAGGGCCCCCTGCGGGGTTCCGAAGAGTCGGGTGGCGATATTCCGGCCCAGGACCACCACCTTTTGCCTCGCTTCTTGCTCCTGCAAGGTAAAGAAACGACCTTCTTGCGGGTAAAATTTTCTAACCTGCTGATAACTCGGCCACGTGGCCGTCATCAAGCCATTGACGGTGGTGCTTTTGACCCGGATGGGCATGGCTGCCTGGGCCATGGGCGCGATGTTCAAAACCGAGGGAACCCCAGCCTTGATCGCAAGGGCATCACCAACAGTCATGTTTTTTGAAAACCCGCGGAAAGAGATGCCACCGCCGCGATGAAAACGGACCTGTCCAGCCATGATCGCAAACAGATTCGGCCCCATCTTCTCCACTTCCATCTCCGCCTTGCGAACCATGATCTGCCCCATGGTCTGCACGCCAGTGAAGGCCAGGGCACCCAAAAAAATACCCAGCATAGCCATGATGGTTCGAAACCGATGGGCAGTCAGTGATGATAATGCGATCCGGAGATCAAGCAGCACAGCAACGCCTCACTTGGACCATGGTCCTGCTCGTCTGTGTTGGTCCACGGTTGGTTGTTCCAAGCCCGGTGTTTTCATTTTGTCATACCGGCCAAAACCCCCTATTCATAGGCATTGGACTGGTTTAAGCCCTGTACCTTCATCAATCCGGACATCCCCCCAAATACCACTCTTGGGGATTGTCTTCTTCAAGCAGAAACGCCCGCACAAACGTGGGACACTCATCCGACGAGCGGTCGCCAGAACCATAGCCCACCCGCTCAACAAAGCCCAAGGGCAGGGGGCCATACTCATTGGCCATTGATCTGACCAGGGCCATTCCCGTCGGTGTGGCCGCCTCCATGCCCAAATCCGACACAAAGACAGGCATTCCCTTGGCCAATTCGGCACAGGCCGGGGCAGGGACAGGAAATGTACCATGTGAAAAGGTCACCGTTCCAGAACCAAGATTTACAGGCGAGGCAATGCACTTTCGCGCTCCAAGACGCCGGGCAAGAAAGTGAACCCCAAGCACATCAGCAATGGTATCCAGCGCCCCGATTTCATGAAAGTGAACCTGATCACGACTTACGCCATGTACCCGAGACTCCGCTTCAGCTATCAGTTCCATTGTTCTCATCGCGCAGTCACCAAGGTGATTATCATGCCCGATCACGTCGAGTATTTTTTTAATATCATTAAGAGTCCGCAAAGGCTGTTTTCCAGTACACTGCACCCCGACTTTCCACGTCTGGATGGATGAGATCATCTGCTTCCCCAACTGGATGCGAAGCCCCTCTACCGGCAAACCGGCCAGAAGCTGTTCCAGTTCGCCAAAGGCCTCCTCCGGGTCATTTTGCACCCCTGCCAGGGCCGCAAGCAGCATATCCCCGCTCACCCCTAAGGAGCACTCCAAATACAGCACCTTCATTCCGCAACCTCTCCCGAAGCTCTTGTCAAACGCGCGTTGATCATATGCGCCAGATATCCGGCCCCGAATCCATTGTCGATATTGACCACGCTCACTCCTGGAGCACAGGCGTTAAGCATGGTTATAAGTGGCCCGATTCCTTGAAAACTTGCCCCATATCCAACACTGGTCGGAACCCCTATGACAGGGGGGGCGCACAGGCCTCCCACCACAGCGGCCAAAGCTCCGTCCATGCCTGCCACGGCCACCACAGCGGACGCGTCCTGCAATTCTTCCGCAATGGAATACAGCCTATGAATGCCCGCCACACCGCAGTCAAAATGCCTGACCACCCTTGAACCATAAAATTCCGCTGTCTGAGCTGCTTCCTCTGCTACCGGCAGGTCTGCCGTACCAGCGCTCACCACCACGATCTTGCCCAGAAGGTCAGCCGGTGGCTCTCCATAGACCAGCAACCTGGACACAGGATCACGTCTTACGAGCATTTTCTCTGCAACAGACTCATATTGTTCTTGATTTGAGCGTGTACCAAGGACCGTGCCGTTTCGGTCCCCAAGGTGCTTGAAGATATCCGCTACCTGCGCCGGAGTCTTGCCCTGACAAAAAACCACTTCAGCGGCCCCGGTCCGTACCGTTCGTTGGCAATCCAGGCGGGCCGAACCGATATCCACAACGGATTGACCAAGCAACCGTCGTTTCACCTCTTCGCGCGAAACCGATCCGGCAGCAAAGGCATCCAGCAGTCCATCAAGATCCATACTCAATCCTCGCTTGGCCGGAATCCATATCCCGCAAGAGTCCATCCCAATTGATCCACTCTATCCTTGATCCGCTCATGGTTTCGCTCAAGGATTTGCCCGCAACCACGCGGCACCTCGACGATCACCTTCAGATCATCACACCTGGCACGAACATCAAACAGACCGATCTCGCACAAGAATCCTTCCAAATCCTCGATATATTCCAAAATCGGTTGCGTCAGATCACGACCGCGAATGCGGGTCGCCAGGCAACTGTTGGAGGGCAACTCCGCATTGGGCAAGCGAAGTTCACGGGCCAGACGACGAATCTGTCGCTTGTCCAGACCACAGGCACGCAGCGGAGAAATGGCCCCGGTCTCCGCCAACGCTCGCATCCCTGGCCGTGCGGGATCATCGCTGGCATTGGTGCCATCCAGAACCACACAGCCCTCTTCTGAACGCAACTCATACTCCCCTTGCTGCAAACAGCGCAATATCGCCAGTTTGCAACAATAGCACCGGTCTCGTCCGTTGGACCGGATCACTGCGTCCGTCAACAGAGCCAAGGGTTCCACGCGATGTGGAAGGCTGAGTTCCGCGGCCAAAAGGCGTGTTGATTGTATCGCCGCGCGGGTGACCAGTTCCGAGTCCACGGTCACGGCCAGGAAGCGATCAGGAAACAACATGTTCGCCACAACAGCCACAACAGTTGAATCCACGCCACCCGACCAGGCCGAAACCACAGGACGATCCGGTGCAACCTGTTTTCTCAGGTAGGATTTGAGACGATATAGATCAGTGACCATTCTTTAGGATAGCGTAAGAGCCATGCCTGTCAAGCAGGCTTCTTTTCACCTGCTTTTTCGATCACCCGCATCCGAGTCCAGGCCCCGCTCCGGAATCGGAACCAGGAAATCACAGTCAGGACCGCCACATAGCTGGTCAGACAAATCCACGGTCCATGAAATCCGAGATCGGTATAATTGACAAGCAATGTGATGGGCACAACCATACAGACAATTGAACAACAGACAATGGACCACATGACAAACCTGATGTCACCAGCCCCTTTCAACGCACCGAAATAAATGAGTACTACTCCATCCAGCACAGCGTATACCGCAACGTACCGCAGCATTTGTTTGCCCATTTCCACAATGGTGGCAAACTGCTCTACGCTCATAGACCGATCCTTGAACAGACCCATCAGCATCTCCGGTATACACAGAAAAGCGAGTGCCATGAGACCCATCCAGGCGACGCAAATCTGCATTGCGCTCCGACTGACCTTGAATCCGAGATTCGGGTCCTCTGCTCCAATAAATTGCCCGACCAGCACCCCCGTGGCAAATCCAAACCCTATCACGGGCAAAAATATCATTAAATCCAGTGAAATAACCATGTTTGTCGCTGCAAGTTCAATCCCCCCTATCCGTCCCACCATGAAGACGAAAAAGGTCACGGCAAACATGTCGACAAAAAAATTCACCCCTCCCGGCAAGCCAAAGTGCATGAATCGCCAGAACAGAGCCCGGTCCAACCGCCAGTTGGATAGCACCCGAAACCGTGCATTGTTCTCTCGCGTGAAGATGAGCACGCCGAAGAGCACCACCATCACGAAAGATCCCGTCACCGTTGCCACACCGGCACCCACGATGCCCATCTCAGGAAACCAGCCCCAACCGTTGATCAAGACATAATCCAGGGGGATGTTCACCGCAGCCCCGGTCATGTTTACCAGCATGACCGGCACGGTCATGC
>JAHJKV010000236.1 GCA_018822065.1 Pseudomonadota bacterium | reverse complement strand
GGCCTGTAAGGAATTGAGCCCAATCGGACAGGAGGAATAATATCAGGGCGGCGACTTCTTGCGTGGTTCCAGCGCGTTTGAGAGGGACCATTTCCGCTCGTCGTGCCAAGTCCTCCTCTGTTGCATTTTTCCATCGTTCATGCGTTCCGCTGCGGATGTATCCCGGACGGACGCCATTGACAAGATTCCCTTTTTTCGCGCCTTCTTTGGCGAGGGCCTGGACTAGGCATTCGATCCCGCGCTTGGCCACGGCATATGCCAATGAGGTCGGTCCTCCGCCGTGCAGTGCGGACTCGGTTCCCATGAGGAGAATCCTTCCACGATTCATATGCTTCAGAGCGTGCCTGGACAGATAGAAGGGAGCGCTGAGATTCAAGAGAAGATCGCTCTCCCATTGTTGCTGGGAAATATCCATGAAATGTGCGTTCGAAATGGCCCCACACAGCACGACAAGCGCATCAATTCCTCCTGTTTCGGCGATGAACTCGTCGATGAGTTCCGTGCAGGCAGCTTCGGATTTGAGGTCTTTTTTCAGGTTTACCAACCGTTGTTTTGGCGATGGCGGTTGACTCGGAGAGGCGGAAAAGTGGTGTGCTCCAATGAAGCATTCGGGGCCGTCACCGAGCATTTCTACGACAGCCTTGCCGATTCCTCCGCTGCTTCCCACGATCAGAATGCGGCTTCCAAGGGTAACCTGGGGGACCCAGTTGGGGAAAGGGGACGGTTCCGTCATGCGTAGCACTCCGCTAGAATTTCACGACTCTTGCGTATTGGACCAAGGATATCTTCAGGATTAGTTATTGTTTGTTCAATGGATACGCTTTGGGCGTATCCATTTTCACGCAGTAAAGCTCCCAGCTTACAGTGGTCAACCTGGTCGTCGTGTCTGAGTACGCCAAAGCCAGGTTGATTGACGTGAAAATGGATAGCTTGCTGTGCGGCCTTGCTGAGAAAGTCCGCAGTTGCTTCACCAGCAGCCACGAGCGATTTGGCGTCGAGATGCAAGCATATTCGGTGGGTTTGCAAATGCTCTACGAGTCGAAGGGCGTGTTTGGAAGTGTTCAGGTAATCAGACTCGGTTTGGGGAAGAGCCTCAAGCCCGAGGCGCATAGTGCCCGAGGCATCGGTTTGTTCAAGCAAGTCGGAGAGTTTGTAGAGAAATGTGGAGAATCTGCTGTCCGCATCGGCTGTGGTCATTTGGCCTCTGCGACGGACACTGGGTGAGCCCAAAATAAGGAACGATCCTCCAAGATCGGCGCAGATCTTGCTCAAATACACCAGATGGTGCAAAGCACGGTCCTCGGCCGTATAGTCTTGAAAAAGAGCCATTCCCGAGGTCCCATAATAGAGAGAATGCATTCCTATGATTCTGAGGCCAGCGGCCTCGACCTTGCGCCGATAGATGTTCACCCTGGCCGGGGTGATGTTGTGAAGTGATCCCCAAACCTTGCTCCAGGCGACTTCCAGTCCCTTGAAGCCAAGATCAGACAATGCCGCCAGGTACTCTTCATGGTCTTGGGAAGGCAGTGAAATATTTGAGATTGAAGGAATCATAAGTGAATACTTTCAGTCGTCGACGAGGTCTGAGTTTTGGAAAAGAGCCTAGCTAGAAAGCAAGTCAATGGACACTGTCTTTACATGTTTTGGTGTTGGGTCAAGTTTCCTCCGCAGAGCTTGGCGATCTGTGTCGCCCTCCATGGGCAGACCCGACAGGCTTCCACCATGTGGGACTTTCCTTCCTGATGGAGTTCCCTGGCTTCCTGTACCTTCGGTGAAAGCCACAAGGACTGCAGGTCTTGCGACGAAGCGTTGCCAAGTGCGAAGCGTCCGGTGTCATCGTTGTTACAGGGATGGATGATGCCGTTCCATTCGATGGTCATTCGTTGCCATAACTGCGGACAGGCGAAGCCTTCGTGGACAAGCATGTCGGGGACTTTTTCGCAGTCTTTGTAGTCAATTGCGGCCGTTTCATCGCAAAATGGCCCCCAGTATTCCGCGTATTCGTCAAGATCGATGCCTGGAAGGGAAACTGTTTGGATGCGGACTTTGGGGTGAGCCAGTCTGTTTGCATCTCGCAGACGCACTAGCTCACGCACATTGTTTTTGATTTTTTCGAACCGAGCCCCACGCCGAGCTGCCTCAAAGGCTGCGGGATTGGTACCTTCGATTGAGATGGAGATTCTGTCCAATCCGGCATCGATGAGCGACTGGGCCTTGGTGTTCGTCAAGAGCATCCCGTTAGAATTGAAATATACGTCAAGAATTCCTCTGGACTTGGCATAGGAAACCATTTCAGCGATTTTAGGGTGAAGGAGTGGCTCTCCTCGGTAGCTCAATTTGATGCTGGCCAAACCGCTCTCGGTCCCTTGGTCGATGATGTGTTGAAATAGCTTCAAGTCCATGTCCCCTATCTGATCGGTACCCAGGACAGGGAGTTTGTCGCAAAAAGTGCATTTAAGGTTGCAGCGGCTCGTGATTTCAAGGTCAAGGTGCAAGGGAAAGGAGCCAGGGGTGCACGTCTTGGGACGCGAATGCCATAAATCCCGGTAGCGTGCGATAGCCGGATTCTGAGTGTCGTGTACCGAGACCCCGCTTAATGAATTGAAATTGGAATTCGGACTTGGTTTAGCCATGAGCATATGGGGTTTCGGTTTCTGTGAATCCGTGCTTGCGAAGCCAGAACTCCACGCCTGGCACCTGCCATTCGTAGTCGATGTCGCAGCCGCCCCACTGCTTGAGTGGGTAGATGTTTTGGCCCATCCATTTTTGAGGCAACAGTCCTTCGTGCATGTTTTCGAGATAGTAGGGCCGGACCATGGACAGTCCCATGTCCGCGAACCAGACATCACCTTGA
Organism: Pseudomonadota bacterium; assembly: GCA_018822065.1. Classification (GTDB taxonomy): domain Bacteria; phylum Desulfobacterota; class Desulfovibrionia; order Desulfovibrionales; family Desulfovibrionaceae; genus JAHJKV01. The sequence goes on along the minus strand of JAHJKV010000236.1, from coordinate 55 downwards.
GAGTCGCGGTCGCAGTTGAGCGTTTCTGGATCACCAAAGGTTTCAAAGGCAACAG
>JAHJKV010000235.1 GCA_018822065.1 Pseudomonadota bacterium | reverse complement strand
GGAACATGGGCGAGGCGGCCAGACGCAAGCTCGGCGACATCGCCTATGCGGCGCTCACCGGCAACCCGACCATGGGCGATGGGACCGTGCTCTTCCACGCCGACCACGGCAACCTGGGCACAGGCGGAGCCGTGAGCACCACCACTCTGGACGAGCTCTTCAAGCTCATGGCCCTGCAGCAGGACCTCAAGGGCAAGCGTTCCCTGAACATCTCGCCGACCTTCTTCCTGGGGCCGAAGTCTGTCATGGGCACGACCGAGCAGTTCTTCAAGACGCCTCTGATCGGCGGCAAGACCAACCAGCCCAACCTGGCGAACATCTACTCCGGCGACATGCTGAACCGGGTCTACGACTCGCGGCTGGACGACGTGTCCACCACGGCCTGGTACCTGGCCGGGCGCAAGGGCCGCACCGTGAAGATGTTCTTCCTGAACGGCATCAAGACCCCGTTCCAGGAGTCCAAGTACGGCTGGACCATCGATGGCATCGAACACAAGGTCCGCATCGACGCGGCGGCCGTGCCCCTGACCTGGAAGGCCCTGGCCAGAAACGCCGGAGCCTAGCCGACAGCAACCGACAGCAACCGGCTGAGCGCCGGATCCGGGGCGGGAGAGCCCGCCCCGGCATCGAACACAAGGAGAAGCAACATGAAAAATCTGATCCAGCGCGGCAAGCAGATGACCTGGACCAACTCCACCGGCTCGGATGTCTCGTCCGGCCAGGTGGTGGTGGTTGGTGGTGTGGTCTGCGTGGCCAGCACGGACATTGCGGACGGCGAGACCGGCGAACTGGCCACCGAGGAAGTCTACGATCTTTCCAAGGCTACCGGTGCCATCACTCAGGGCGCGAGCCTCTACTGGGACGCCGACGGCGACCCGGTTGGCGGTACGGCCGGAAGCGGTGCCCTGACCACGACCTCCACGGATAACACTTACGCGGGCAAAGCCTGGGCGGCTGCCGCATCGGGCGATTTGCTCGTGAACATCAAGATCAACGCTTAACCGGAAATCTCCTCCAAACAGTCTCTCCGGGGTCGGCTGCAGGGTGACGGTCGGCTCCGGAGAGCACACAAAAGGGCTACGCGATGAGCTTCAGGGAGACTGGGTGCATGTTGCTGCAGGAAGCCAAAAATTTGTGGGATCAGTTCGAGGCCAGTGGTTTTTTCGGCTGGCTGCTCGGCTCGATCCTCTGGTTCCTGGGGGGCTGGGACGAAATGCTCGTGGCGCTGATGGTGCTTGTTGCCCTCGATTTCATTTTGGGCACGGCGCGGGCCGTCAAGGAAGGGCGCTACAACGGCGATGTGTTCCGTTCCCGCCTGCTCTGGAAGATATTCCCGGCGCTTTTGACCATAGGCGCGGCCCACATGCTCGATGTTGCTCTCTGCGGCAGGATCCCCTTCATGCAGCAGCCGACCCGCAGCCTGGTGGTGGCCCTGGTGGGCGTGACCGAGTTTTTGTCTGTGAACCGGAATCTGAATGCCGTGTTCGGCGTGCGGTTCATCCCTGCCTCGCTCATCGAAAAACTGGAAGCCTACAAGAACAATCCCTGCCAGGACGGTGAGGCATGAGCGGCGTTCAGCACCGGGCCAACGGCCTGCACCTTTTCTGTCGCCTCCGAGATTGCGGCGTTCCGGCGGGGCTGGCCCGTCGTATCGCCGGAGCCTGGGAGGCCCTGGCGCATGCCGTAATCTACCGAAGGAGGACCGCATGAACGAGATCGGACTCGCGATCAACCGCAAGGTGGAGGCCAAGACCTACACCCAGGGCGAACTCTGGTTGGGTGAGGAGCGTTTCTGCTTCGTTTTGGAGCGCCCGAGGTTCGATCCGGACACGGGCGAGGAGAACGCCCGCTGCACCACCTGCTTCAAGGCCGGGCGGTACAAGCTGCGGTTGACCTGGTCCGCCCGCTTCAACCGGCTGCTGCCGATCCTGGAGGGCGTGCCCGGGCGCGATGCCATACGCATCCACGCCGGGAACAAGGTGACCCATTCCGAGGGTTGCCCGCTGGTGGGCGAACGCAAGGGAGTGCTCGACGGGGAGATTGCCGTGCTTGACTCGCGCGCGGCCGAGGCGCGGCTGGTGGAGAAGCTTGTGGAGCGCATCGGCCTGGACGGTTGGTGATGGATCGATATCCGGGAGGCGGCGTGATGTTTGGTTTGCCGATTGGAGCCATCACCGGTCTGTTTTCGGGCAGTTCCATCACCAAGTACCTGGTGGGTGGGTTGGTCCTGGCCGTGCTGCTGGGGTGGTTGTGCTGGTCCCGGGCCAGCCTCAAGGCGGACCTGGCCGTAGAGCGGGCCGCGAGACAGAGCCTGCAGACCGCCCTGGACGCCAGCGAGGTTGCACGGAAGACGGTGGGCAGGATCATGGATGCCCAGGCCGTGGCCCTGGTGGAACGAAGGGTCGAGCTGGAGAATATTTCAAGCCAGCGAGAGGTGTTACGCCGTCGCTGGCAGGAGGCGAAGTGGGATGATCAGGAAGCTCGTGCGTGGAGCGATGCTCCTCTGCCTGGGGCTGTGCGTGAGCTGCTCCGGTAGTCCGAAGGTGGTGACCGTGCCCGAGGTGG
>JAHJKV010000234.1 GCA_018822065.1 Pseudomonadota bacterium | reverse complement strand
GTCAAATTTCTCCAGAAGGTCGGAATCAAGCGACACGCCGAAGCGTATGGTTTTTCCCATAATATTCTCCTTTTTCAGCCTCTTGCCTCATTACCACTTATCGCATCAGCCGCCAGAGCCGAACCGTCTGGTTCTGGCCCAGGAGCACCAGTTTCTCCAGCATGATCTGCTCGGCCTTCCAGCCGAGGCCACGCAGTCGCTCCCAGACAGGCCGGGACACCGTGCGTTCCGGGTCGCCGATGAGCACCTCGCCGTCCGTCGCGAGCACAGTGCGCAACAGCGCCTCCACAGGCTCGAAAAATCGCGTTTCATAGAGCACGTCACCAGCCCAGATGAAGGGGAACGCCCCCGGACGCAAGCCCGGCTCGCGCCAGTCCATGACCGTGAAGAGCGGGGAGGGCAAGTCGTTCAGGGCCACATTGCGCCGGGCAAAGGCCAGGGCGTCGCGTTCGTAGTCCAGGCCGATGACCCGCGCCCCGAAAAAGGACGCGACCATGGCCGTGAAACCCAGACCGCACCCCAGGTCCAGGCAAAGCTTGCCCGCAATGCGCTCGCGGTTTTCCGCCAGCCAGCGACAGACCAGGAGCGAGGCTGGCCAGATTTCCACCCAATAGGGCAGCCGCTCATCCTCCTGAAAGGCCGCCAACTCCAACTGGTCCCAGTAACTCTCCAGATCCCCTGGCCGCTCCACCAGCCATGTCCGCCCACAGGCCTCGATCTCCAGCTGCTGGGTGGGAGGCGTGGCTCTCAGCTTTGAGGGCAGATGTTTGGATGGTGCACTGTGCATGACACGACCAGTGTGGCAGGGGAACGTGTTATTTTCAAGGGCAGTTTTATGCAGGGAGCAAAAATCATTGCGCAGGTATGTAGCACCGCAATCTTTCCTCTCCACTATCGACATTTCTGACTGTTCTGGGTATAAAATACCAGGAGGCTTGCCATGAATAACGGAGTTCCGACTTATTTCAGAGTTTATTTAAACGATTTCCAGGCCATTTCCTATCTTCTCGTCATGGCCTTCTGTATACTTTGTATTCTCCCCACACAAAGCCTGGCTGGTGTGCCAGAGTTTTGGATGCTCCAGCCGGAGGGCTGGGCCAGCAATCCTGGTGACGGAGAACTGGTGCGCCAGTATGTCGAGCCACGCCAGAATGCCTTTGTGGAAATCTATGCAATGACAGGCGAAAACCCCGGCATTAGATATATCGCAGACGGTTGGGAGCAGGGAATGCAGAGCCGAGGCATGCCCTATGTGTCCAACAAACTCTCGGAATTATCATCGACCGTCGAGGGAGAGGCCGCAATCAAGCGTGAATACAGCGGGGACTACTCCGGTATGCCGATCCGTTCCGTCATCACTTACGCGTATGCAAAGGGAACGGCATTCGTCATTGTGGGTGTCTGGGCGGAATCATCCCTTGAACAAACCGTACGAACCAGCACCGAAAGCTTCCGGCTGTCTCCTCCTTCCGTGCCAACGACAGCCCCTCATAAAACACCGCCCGCCCCCGCGCCGAAGGCAACTACTGCAACCTCGGCACCACCACGCCCCACCACCAAATCCTTCACCCTGCCCGATCCGGCGGTATATTTCCCCGGTGACATGGAAGTCCGCGCGGACTGGCAGCAGGACGGCATTCTCGACGATCTGCCCGAAGAAAAAGTCGAGGGCGTTGGCACCTATCGCATGGCCTATGCAGTCTACGCTCCCTTTGACCTGCCACCGGGACAAAGCGACCTCTCGGTCGAAGTCCGCATCTTCACCGGAGCGCCGGCAGTGATCTCAGCGCTCTACAACACCAAGAGCGACGCCCTGCCTAGCGCTGCCCAGCCATCCCCCTTCAGCGGGCACTGGCTCGTGGAGCGACTGGACACGGGAGGCAAGTCTTTCTGGATTACTACTGGAAGTGTGCTGATCAACGTCTCCGGAACACCGGAACAGGAAGCGATCAACATCCTGAAACTCGTCAGGTCCAAGGTCATTTCAGGAGAACCGACATGAGAAGCACTCTTACCCTCTGCATCCTTCTGTCGCTGCTGACCCTGGCACTTCCCTCCTTTGCCGTCACCGAAGCGGAATACATCCGCTCCGTCAAGAAGATGGAGCGCCAAAGCAAAGCCCTCACCGATGTCTTCAGCCAACTCTCCCAGGCCAAAACCATATATTCCGGACTCTCACAGAAGGCCACGGACAACCTGCAATTCAACGCCATGAAGGTCTATCTCAAGGGCGCATTGGAGGTCGCGGACAAGGCGTCCGCAGGAGACAACATCCTGAACGCGGTCCTTGAAACCGCCATCAGCGTGTACACCAACGAGGCATGGGAGCCCAAACTCTGGACCATCCGCACGCAGAAAACGAACACGATCCAACTCCATGATGATCTTCTTAACGCCAGCGCCAAGATACGACGCATGACCGGTGACCTCAACGCCATCATCAGGGCACCACTGTCGGTCTTTGACGACGACAACAACCCCATGCGTTCGGCCAAGCCCTGGTGGCGCAACGCCGATGGAGTGGCCGATGACGACATCGAACTGACCACCCGGAAGACGCTGATAATCATGAACCTCTCAGAACGGATTGCACGCCAGTTCGATTACCAGATGCAGCAAGCCGTGGCCCAGAAGCGGCAACTAGACGAGGACATCCAGGCCATGCACGCGGCCTGGAAGGCCGAGAAGGACAAGGATGGAACAACGGGAGGCAGGGACTATGCCAACGTCGATCCCGGTTCCCTGCTACCACCACTCAGCCTGTTCCCCAAGGACTGGCGCATGAGCTTCAAGTCCAAGACCGAGTCCGTATCCGGCATGAAAAAGGTGCAGGCTCTCTTTGAACTCGGGGATGAATTCGTCGGCATCACGGTGCTGACCGGCAAATCCTCGGTGGCCAAAGTATACGAAACACAACAGGAGTCCTGGCTGAACCCAAAGGCCAAGAGCCTGCGCCAGCCCGCCGGGTACGGCGAGTCGGGCTACGTGGTCGATCAGTTGGCCGTTTACGGCAATACCGACGGCATCGGTCGACACCTGATCTGGTTCCGCAAGGGCGGCCTGGTGGTTCGCCTGGAAGGGCAACCCTCTAACCTTGTTCACAAAGTGGCCGCTTTCATGGCCGGACGCTGACAACAAAAAAAGGCCACCCCTCGGTGGCCTTTTCAATGTGCAATACCCCTGCCCTATTCGCCCAGGTAGGCCTTGCGGATGTCCGGGTTGTTTAAGAGGGTCTGGGCTTCGTCCTGCATGACCACATGTCCGGTTTCCAGCACGTAGCCCCGGTTGGCGGTGTTGAGGGCGATGTTGGCGTTTTGTTCCACCAACAGGATGGAGACGCCCTTTTCCTTGTTGATATCTTTGATTATCTCGAAGAGGTGCGCCACGATGATCGGGGCCAGGCCCAGAGAGGGTTCGTCCAGGAGCAGCACCTCGGGACGGGTCATGAGCGCCCTGGCCATGGCCAGCATCTGCTGCTCGCCGCCGGACATGGACCCGCCAGCCTGGTGTCGCCGCTGCCTGAGAATCGGGAAGAGGTCGAAGACCATCTCCACGTCCCGCTTGATCTCCGCCTTGTCCTTGCGATGGAAGGCTCCCATATCCAGGTTTTCCTCCACCGTGAGCCGGGGGAAGATGCGCCGCCCCTCGGGCACCTGGCAGAGTCCCAGGCCGGGGAGCTTGTCCGGGCTCATGTCGTTGATCACCTGGCCCTTGTAGCGGACAGTACCCGCACTGGCCTTGATGATACCGCAGATGGTCATGAGCGTGGTGGACTTTCCCGCGCCATTGGCGCCGATGATGGACACTATCTCGCCCTTTTCAAGGTTGAGCGTGATGCCCTTCAGGGCCTGGATGCGTCCATAGTGGGCCTGGACATCCGTGAGTTCGAGAATGGTTTCCGCCATGGCCTACTCCTTTTCCTCGCCGCGTTCGCCCATGCGCTTGGCCGGGATGAGCCCAGCCGGGCGAACCAGCATCATGATGGTCATGGCACCGCCAAAGGCGAGCATGCGATACTCCGAAAACTCGCGGAAGACCTCTGGCAGGGCGATGATGGCCACTGCCCCCATGATGATGCCAGGGATGGAAGCCATGCCGCCCAGGACCACGATGGAGAGGACCAAGGCCGATTCCATGAAGGAGAAGGACTCCGGGGCGACAAAGCCCATACGGGCCGCGAAGAAGGCTCCGGCAATGCCGCCGAACATCGCGCCCATGGCATAGGCCATGAGCTTGAACATGTAGGTGTTCACGCCCATAAGTTCCGCCGCGGTCTCATCCTCGCGGATCGCCTCCCAGGCGCGGCCCACCCGGCTGAAGTTCAGCCGGTGCACGCCAATGATGATCAGGATGGCCAGGAAGAAGATGACGTAATAGAGGTCTGCCAGGTTCCTGAGAGGGATGGCCTCGATGTGGAAACCACCTTCGAAGACCGGGGCCCAGACGGTCATGGGCTTGGCCGAGACTCCGTTGGGACCGTTGGTCAGGCTCATCCAGTTGTTCAGGATGATGCGTACGATCTCGCCGAAGCCGAGGGTGACGATGGCCAGATAGTCGCCGCGCATTCGCAGGGTGGGGTAGCCGATGATGCAACCCGCAATGGCTGCGAAAATCCCGGCCAGAGGCAGGCAGAGCCAGAAGGGCAACCCGAAGTAGAGGGCGCACAGGGCGTAGGTGTAAGCCCCGACGCCGTAGAAGGCGATGTAGCCCAGGTCGAGCAGGCCGCACAGGCCGATGACGATGTTCAGGCCCATGCCCAGGCAGACATAGATGAGCACGGAGATGACAACGTCATGGACCCGGCGCTCTGTAAACTGCGGCAGGGCGAGCATGAAGGCAAAAATCAACAGTAGCCAGACCCAGCCGGGTACCAGACCTAATCTGGAACGCAGGGGGGCGGTGACGCGATGTACGCCGTTGGCCACGGGCTCGAAGGTGCCGCGTTTCTTGAGCCGGTAAAGGGTGAGGAGCACGGCGACCACGACCACGATGCGGATCCAGACCGCGAAACTCTTATCAAAGGTGATGGTGCCGTCGGAGTTCAGGTCCATGAGCGGCCAGAGCAGGAAATACAGCCAGACCATGGCAAAGGCGAATTTGAACCAGATGGTTTTAAACACGTGTGTCATCGACATTCTCCCCCATGATTCCCGTGGGTTTGAAATAGAGCACCCCGATCAGGATCAGGAAAGCCCACACGTCCTTGTATTCGCCGCCAGCCGGGATATAGGCCGCGGCCATGATCTCGACCATGCCGATGATCAGCCCGCCGATCATGGCTCCGGTGATGTTGCCGATGCCCCCGAGCACTGCGGCGGCAAAGGCCTTGATGCCGGGCACAAATCCCATCTCGAAGCGCACCGAACCATAGTAGAAACCGACCATGATGCCTGCGGCAGCGGCCAGGGCAGCGCCGATGGCAAAGGTGAGCTGGATGACCCGGTTGGAGTTGATGCCCACCAGGGCGCTCATGACCTTGTCCTGGGACGTGGCCCGCATGGCCCGACCGATGCGGGTCTTGAAGACCAGCACGTTGAGCCCCAGGAGCAGCCCCACGGTCACGGCCATGATCATGAGCTGCATGGGGTTGACGGTCACGCCGCCCACCTCAAAGGAGGAGCCGAAGAGTTTCGCGGTGGAGGGATAGGCCTTGTCATACACCCCCTGGGTGAGCATGAGCCCATTTTGCAGAAAGATGGACATGCCCAGGGCGGAGAGCAACACCGAGAGGCGCGAGGAATAGCGCAGGGGCTTGTAGGCCACCTGCTCCACGGCCATGGCCAGCATGGCGCAGTAGCCCATGGTCAGGACCATGGCCAGGCCGATGCACATCCAGGGGCTGGTCTCCATGTAGCCGTTGGCGGCCAGGAAACTGAGCACGATGACGCCCATGTAGCCCCCGGCGGCAAAGAATTCACCGTGGGCGAAGTTGATGAGCTGGATGATCCCGTAGACCATGGTATAACCCAGGGCTATCAGGGCATAGACGCC
>JAHJKV010000028.1 GCA_018822065.1 Pseudomonadota bacterium | reverse complement strand
GTTTTCGGGATGCCCAAGGAGGCCATCGCACTGGGCGGCGTCCACAAGATATTGCCCCTGGAACGTATCGCCCTGAGCATGCTCCAGGCCGCCAATTCCTGACCTACTCCCCCGACAGGTTATGGTCGCGGATATTCTCCAGCCACCGCTTCAAGTCCTCGGGCAACGCCCGCCAGGAACCCCTGTTGTTCCGCTTCCAGGCTGGCAGCCCATGCTTTGCGACCAAACTGGCCATGTCCTTTGGATTTTCCCCGACCGCTGCGCAAATCGACTTTGCCCCCCGCAAGCAAATGCTTTCCATCACTGTTCCCCCTGTCCAACCGGAGACGAAGGGTCAGCCCGCTGCGTATAGCGCTCGACAATTGAGAGCTCAAAACCCTCCTCTTCCTGTAAGGCCTCCCGAAACGCCACAACCGCCCCTCGCGAGTCCAGCAAGGCCCGACGGCCATCAATGGCCCCCAGGCGCTCCCCGAGGAGAATGCAACCTCGGCTATCTGTGGCTACATTGCCGGCGTGAAAGAGGATGTCCGACCGGTTGGGCACCTCACGAACCTCGAAGGTCAGGCCGAATCGTTTCGTTGCCCGCTTCCGGCACCGGTAGCGCCCCGGAGGAATACACGAAACATCAGGCCTGTTTCCCTTGTCCGGCGGCTCCAAGGTCATGCACTGCAACCGTTTGCCGATTCTGAGAACACCAAATACACCCTCCTCCGAACGCTCCAGTCGGACCAATTCCACCTGCGTCTTCATACCAATTCCTCCGAACGCGTTTGGCAACAAGCTGCATCAGCCCACCCCCGAACTCGCCTTATTGAATACGTATTGTCGATACTACACTTATACAAACCCTACCGTCCGCAGAAAGAAACCCGCCAGAAGGGCCAGAATTCCAGCATTTCTCTCTGCGCTGTTTCAATATTAGCCAATTGACAAATGTCATGTCAACTAATTTTGTGATTTGACATTAGACAAAAGCCCAAAAAAGCGTAAAGTGTCCCTGGAAAGACTGGAGGAATTAGACTCCATAAAAATCACCGGAACACGACCTGGAACCTGGAGCGATACAATGGGGTTTTCCGAAGATGTGCGCCAGAGGCTCAACGACCTGATCGGACGGGGCGGGCTGTACCCAAACAAAAAACGGATGGCTGACGCCCTGGAGGTGGATCCCTCCCAGCTCAACCGCTTTCTGAGCGGAGAACGGGGTCTGACCATGGATTCCCTGGGCCGCATCCTCGACAAGCTCGGCGTTCAGGCCGCCTTTCCGAACAAAAAAACAGGGGCCGCACGCGATGTCTGCTTCGTGGCTCCGGGCAAGACCGCCTCGGGCCAGGGCACCGAAAATCCCAACCCCGAGGACTACCTGGCCGTGCCCCTGGCCGCCTCCCCCGTGGCCGCAGGCCCAGGTCTCATCCCCGAGGACGCCATCGACGGCTGGGTGCTGGTCTGGCGCCACCATGACTCCGTGCGACTGCGCACCAATCTCGTGGCCGTCGAAATCGGCAAAAACGAAAATTCCATGATCCCGGCCCTACATCCGGGCGATCTGGTCCTCGTGGACCGGGACGACACCAACCCCGATCCTGCAGGCCGCATCATGCTCGTCACCGAACCGGGCGAATCCGGCGGGGCCATGGTCAAGCGCGTGGCCACCAAAAGAGTGGACGACGACGTCGAACTGGTATTTTATTCCGACAACAGCCGCGAGTTCCCGCCCTTCACCTACCGCCTCAACCGCGACTACGACGGGGACATCTCCCGGGCCATCGTGGGCAAGGTGGTCTGGGCCTGGAGCGACATGACCCGAAAGTAAACGCGAGAGAAATCCCGCGCGACCATTTCCAGAGCAAGGAGCAAGACCATGATGATCGGCAAACGCATTCGACTGGAACGCATCTTCAACCGCGACACCAAACGGACCATCATCGTACCCATGGACCACGGGGTCACGGTCGGCCCCATCGCGGGCATCGAGGACATCCGTGAGACCGTCACCAAGATGGTCAACGGCGGGGCCAACGCCGGACTGGTGCACAAAGGCTGCGTCAGTTGCGGCCACCGTGCCTCCGGTCGCGACTTCGGCTGCATCGTCCACCTCTCGGCCGGGACCAACCTCTCGCCCTATCCAAACGTCAAACGGCTGGTCACCTCGGTGGAGGAGGCCATCCGCATCGGCGCGGACGGGGTCAGCGTCCATGTGAACCTTGGCGACGAGACCGAGGGTCAGATGCTGGCCGACCTGGGCAAGACCGCCGAAACCGCTGCCTACTGGGGCATGCCGCTTCTAGCCATGGTCTATGCGCGCGGCCCCAAGGTCAAAGACGAATATGACCCGGACACCGTGGCCCATTGCGCCCGCGTGGGCATGGAGCTTGGCGCGGACGTGGTCAAGGTCAACTACACCGGCGACCCGGATTCCTTTGCCCGTGTGGTCGAGTGTGCCTGCATTCCGGTGGTCATCGCGGGCGGTGCCAAGCTCGATTCCACCCGCGACCTGCTCCAGATGGTCCACGACTCCCTGGCCGCTGGCGGAGCCGGGCTCTCCGTGGGACGCAACGTGTTCCAGCATAAAAACCCGGAACGCCTGGTCCAGGCCCTGGACAAGATCGTACATAAGGGCGTCGGCGTGGATGAAGCCCTGGACTCCATCAAAGGAGCGTGACCATGACCCGCTTCCGGCTCAAACAGATTCTCCCGGTCATCCTGGCTGCGGCCCTCGTGCTTCTGGTCGCCGGTTCAGCCCTGGCTGGCCTCGGCGGACACTGGATATTTTCCTACCGCACCCCGGACGGCCTGGCCGTGACCGCTCCCTGCAGCATAGAGGAAGATGGCTCGACCTTCACCGGGAAGGCCTCCTACCACTTGCGCGGGCGCAAGGTCATCGACACCATGCAGGGCAAGGTCAAGCCTGGCGGGCAGGTGGAATTCACGGTCCTGCGCGAGAACCTCTCCCTCGACCACAAGGGAACCCTCTCCGAGTCAGGCCAAAGCATCAACGGCTGGTACAAGGAACCCACCGGACCCGGCACCTTCACCCTGGAACGTGTGCCCGAAAAATCCGTCTACCCCGGACTCACCGGCAAGTGGACCTATGTTTTCCTGGAACCCGGTGCCCCGCCGCACACTGCGGAATGCACCATGAAAAGCTTCTCGGGAGGCAAGCTGACCGGAAAGATACGCTATCCGGGCTCCACAGCCGAGGCCCTCTTTGACGGCAGCGTGAACCCCCGTGGTCAGGTGACGTTCACCATGCACGAGGCAGGACGCGCCGTGGTCCACACCGGCCTCGTCTCCGACAACAGACGCACCATTTCCGGCCGCTGGCAAAGCGACTGGTCCAGCGGCACGTTCACCATAACCAGACAGTAAAAGAGACTGAACCATGCCCAAACTTCTGTACAGCTTGATCTGCACCGACATCATCGTCGACCGCGAATCCGGCAGCGCCTCCTACATCAAGGTTTTCGAGCACGGCACCGTGCCCAAATTGCCCGCAGCCGTCCCGCCCTTTTTTGTGGCCACCCTCTGGGAACTCGAACCCCGTAGCCAGGAGACCTTTACCGTAGGGCTGACCCTGGTCACCCCGGACGGCAAAAAAGAGGTGCTCGGCAAAAACGACGTGGCCCCCACCGGAGCCTCCCTGCACAAACTCAATTTTCACCTGCCCGGTCTCAAGGTCCAGACCGAGGGACGACACAGGGTCGTCATCTCCGTCATGCAGGGCGACAAGCGCACCGTGGCCGCCCAGATGCCTCTGCATGTCTTCCTGCAACAGCCCAAAGAGACGCAGTAACCATGCAAGCTCACAAAGCACGCATCACCAATGGCCTGGAATTTCTTGGCTTCGAGCCCAGCTCGAACCTCGAACTGCCACTGTTCCTGGCCGAGGTCGCCGCCGGGTTCCCCTCTCCGGCAGACGACTTCATCGACCGCAAACTCGACCTCAACGAACTCCTGGTCCGCCACCCCCAGGCCACCTTTTTCGTCCGTGCCCACGGCGAGTCCATGCGCGGAGCAGGCATCAACTCCGGCGACCTGCTGGTAGTGGACCGTGCCGCCCAGCCAGGCCCCGGCGATGTGGTCATCGCCTCGGTTAACGGTGAACTTACCGTCAAGCGCCTGGGTCGCAGTGGAACTAAATTTGTCCTGTCTCCAGAACACCCGGACTTCGACCCCATCGAGATCACAGAGGAAACAGACTTCGAACTCTGGGGCCGGGTGACCTACGTGATCCACAAGGTATGAACCGCCCCCACCCCACCCGTTGCTACGCCCTGGCGGACTGCAACAACTTCTACGTCTCCTGCGAGCGGGTCTTCGACCCCTCCCTCAAGGGCGTGCCCGTGGTGGTGCTTTCCAACAACGACGGCTGCGTCATAGCCCGCTCCCCCGAGGCCAAGGCCGTGGGCGTCCAGATGGGCGAACCCGCCTTCAAACGCGAAGGCTTTTTCCGCCGCCACAGCGTCCGCGTCTTCTCCTCCAACTACGCCCTCTACGGCGACATGAGCCAGCGGGTCATGTCCATCCTCGGCGAGAGCGCCCCGCGCTCGGAAATCTACTCCATCGACGAAGCCTTTCTCGACCTCGCAGGCCTGCCCGACTCCACCGAAACGCACTGCCAGACCCTGCGCCAAAAGGTCTTCCGCTGGACAGGCATCCCCATATCTATCGGTGTGGGCCCGACCAAGACCCTGGCCAAGATAGCCAACAGGATCGCCAAAAAATACGCCAAGTTCGACGGCGTGTTCGACCTCACAAACCATCCCCGCATGAACGACATCCTGGCCTGGCTGCCCGTGGCCGACGTCTGGGGCATCGGTCGACGCTCCGTCAACAAACTCGGCCGCCACGGGGTCAAAACGGCCCTCGACTTCGCCCGCCTGCCCGATGATTGGCTCAAAAAAAAGATGACCGTCACCGGGCTGATGACCGCCATGGAACTCCGTGGCATCCCCTGCTTCGAGCTAGAACTCGCGCCGCCCTCAAGCAAGTCGCTGCTCTGCTCCCGCTCCTTTGGCCGCCCGGTCTCCAGCCGAACTGAAATGCTCGAATCCGTGGCCGCCTATGTCTCCCGCGCTGCAGAAAAACTGCGCGGCCAAGGCTCTGTGGCCTCCTGGGTCAAGGTGTTCATCCTCACCAATCCCCACAAGATGGAACTCCAGTACGCCAATGCCAGGGCCATGACCCTCTCCGTGGGCACCGACCACACCCCCACCCTGATCAAGGCCGCCCACAGCCTCCTGAACGACATCTACAAACCCGGCTACAACTACAAAAAAGCCGGGGTCATGCTGGCCGGAATCGAGCCCAAGGCAACCCGCCAGCTCAGCCTGCTCAACCTGCCGCCCAATACCGACGACCGCGACACCACCCTCATGACCTGCCTGGACCGCATCAATGACCGCTTCGGCAGAAGTACCCTGCAATACGCCGCCACCGGCCTGGGTCGCCCCTGGAGCATGCGCCAGCTGAGGAAATCCCCGCGCTACACCACCGCCTGGCACGAACTCCCCCGCGTGGGGTAGTCGGTTCGGTTCACTCTCGGCTGGTTGGCTGGGATGACGTGCGAGCTTGGGATATTTTGGGAGCCTCCAGCGGACCTAACGCGAACAAGCTACCCCAGCGCATTGCGATTGAATGCATAGCTCGTCCCGTCCTTGGTCAGCAATCCGAGGGCGATAAGCTTATTGAGGTCCCGGCGGGTGGTGTGCTCACTGACCTCGTCATACAGCAGCTTGAAGGGTTGCCGGAGATACAGATCGCGGATCTGGAAGGACTCCTGGTGGTCGATGAGCAGATGCAGCAATTGGTGGAGACGAGTCTTCACGGTCTTGTCGTGACGCAATGCATCGAAGTACGCCTTGAGCGCCAAGGTCCGTAGAGGATCGATCAAACGCAGCCTGGCCAGCTCGAGTCCCTGGCGCACCCCGTGGAGCATGAACGTCACAAAGGCTGAGACGTTTGAGGCCTCGTCCTGGCAAAAGGCAAGGTACTGATCGATGTTGCGATGATAGTGCACGGGCAACCAGAGCGATGCGAAGCGTACCCCCGCAACCGTGAGGATGGAGGTTTCGAAGAACCGGGCAGTGCGCCCATTGGCGTCGGCAAAAGGCCGCAGCCGGAGCATTCCATAATGAAAAAGCGCGGCCCGGACGAGGGGGCCGTGATTGGTGGCCTCCGAGGCGTTGATCCAGGTGATCAACCTGAGCATTTCGGCCTGGGTCTGCCCCTGTGTCCGTTTGCCATCGGTGGAGGGAACATAGTCGCCGAGCCCGCTTAGACTCGTTCCCTGGGCGAGAACGGTCTGAACTTTTTTTACAAACCCCTCGGACACGCCGAAGACCGACGACTCGACTCGACCGATGGGCAAGGGCTTGTAAGCCAGGGCAAGGTTCGTAATTTCCCGCCTGGCACGGGCCACGGTAGGCCCACTCGGCAGTTCTGGGTCACCAACCTTGCGCTCGAGCTCGACGCTCGCTTCGTCCAGGGGCATGGGGTTCCCGGCAAGGGCTGCACTGGCATGGATGGATGCCGCCACCAGTTCGTCATGATACTCGTCAAGGGTTCCGGGGAGGCAGGGAATGATCTTCAGGGCATTGGACTCGCCGAAAAGCTCTGCAGCCAACCGGTCCATGGCCACCCTGTCGTCGAGGCGAAGTTCATCAATAATTGAACTAGCCATTTGCAACCTCTAACTTTCTATAATATTGTCATAAATTATTAGTAATCTATTGTATTTTGCAAATATATTTGCCAAAAAATGGCCTTCTTGTCCAGTCCAATATGCTCTGGGCAATCGATATGGACAAAAAAAAACGAAAGGTTTGTTGCACACTCTCTTTCCAAAAACAACAGATTGGAATAGAGATACACTTGAACTTAATGGGAATGCCAATGACTGCACTGAACAAATATCTGCGAATACTGGTGGTGGACGATTCCGCCGCCATTCGTCGCATCGTGATCGACACCCTGCGCGAGCTGGGATTGAAAAACACCCTGGAGGCCGAAAACGGCGCCGCAGGGTGGGAAGTTCTTCAAAAACAGACCGTTGATCTGGTATTGTGCGACATCAGGATGCCGGTCATGTCCGGCCTGGAATTGCTGGACCTCGTGCGCAAGGACAAGAAATTTCATGCCCTGCCCTTTATCATGATCACCGCAGAGGCGGAGCGGGAGATCATCCTGGAGGCCGTCAAACTCGGCGTGTCGGGCTATGTGATCAAGCCCTTCAACGCGCCGACCCTGCGCGATAAGATACTCAGGGTCATGAAGCAATAACGCCTCAGGTCTGATCGTCCTCCAAATAGACTGCTTCTCCTTCCGAGACGTAGTACAACACGTCAAATTCCCCGCTGAGACAGGACACCAAAGATCCAATACTATGGTCTCCCAGGCTCTCCAGACGGATGTAGGCGTGGCGATATCCAGCCTTGTCATAGTCATGCGAGGTCAGCACGCTGGTGAAATGCGCGTCCTGTTTTCGCAGGGTTGCTAGCAGATTTGCCAGGGGACCGGGGCAGGCCTCGAGACGCACAGCCAACTGTACTCCACCCCGCGCCAGACCGGTGGCCGAGGTCAAAAACCGAAACACATCCACCTCGGTGATGATGCCGACCAGGGTGCCGTTCTCGACCACGGGCAGCCCCCCCACCTTGAGCTTGGCGAGGCGGTCAGCCACGACGTCCATGGCGGTCAGTGGCGTCACCGTGACCGGATCCACGGTCATGATTTCCGCCACCGTGAGCGAGAGCAGGTCAGTGCCGTTCTCTTCGGTCCCGCCGGGCAAAAACTTGGACGGCATGGCATCGCGAATATCCCGGTCAGAGACGATCCCCACGAGCGCTCCATCGCCATCAATCACCGGAAACTGCCGCACCTGCTGCGAGCGCATTGCCTCAGCAGCGTTCAACACCGAGGTTTCAAGTCCAAAAGTCAGTGGCTTTCGGGCCATCCAGATCTTGACGATCATGCAAACTCCTCTTGTCACCCGCTTCGCTGAAGAAGCGAGGTTTGTTCTCTTGGTGGTTCTCTATCGCTGTTGCCCATCATATATCAAAACCCTGCGGCATTCTACCCGTCCGCCACCGGAAAGTCCGATATTGCTGACGAAACATAGAACCAATAACAAAACAGTGGGCGAAGAGACACACTGCAACAGCAAACACAACTCATGTTTGTTGTGCAATAGCGCAGCAATGTTTTAGTAGTCACATCAAATTCATGTAAAACATAAATTTTTTAACATATTTTAGTCTTTTATAAAACACAAATGCACGGAATATATGTAATAATTTGTAAATATATATTGACGTGCATATCGCAAATATATATTTACT
>JAHJKV010000233.1 GCA_018822065.1 Pseudomonadota bacterium | reverse complement strand
GAAGATCATGTTCTTCACCAGCCGGTTGATGCGTCCCACGGTGCGCTGCTCGATGGTCATCTTCAGCAGGCGGCGGCATTCCTCCATGCTGGTCTGGCGAATGATACGCTTGATGCCCGGAATGGCCTGGGGGGAGAGGGATATGCAGTCGATCTGCATGCCCATGAGGATGGGAATACAGAAGGGGTCGGAGGCGACCTCGCCGCAAAGACTGACCTCGATGCCTGCTTCGTGGGCCGCGTCCACCACCCATTTGATGCTGCGCAGCACTGCCGGGTGCAGAGGCTGGTAGAGGTAGGAGACGTTCTGGTTGGTGCGGTCGATGCCAAGGCTATACTGGATCAGGTCATTGGTGCCGATGGAGAAGAAGTCCACTTCCTTGGCCAAAATCTCGGCGATCATCACCGCGCCGGGCAACTCGATCATGATCCCCACCGGAATATCACGCTTGAAGGGCACGTCCTCAGAGAGCAGTTCGTCCATGGCTTCGCTCAAATGGGCCTGGGCCGCGCGCAACTCGTTCAGCCCGGAAATCATGGGAAACATGATGGAGACGTTGCCATAATGAGAGGCACGCAGGATGGCCCGCAACTGGCACTTGAACATTTCCGGGTGCTGCAGGCAGAAGCGGATGGCCCGCAACCCCATGGCAGGGTTGGCCTCTTCCAGGGAGCCGAAACGGGAAATGATCTTGTCCGCACCGAGGTCCAGGGTGCGGAAGACGACCTTGCGGGGAGACATGATGGAAGCCAGTTCCGAATAGCGCTCGAACAACTCCTCCTCGGTGGGGAGGTCCGTGCGGTTCAAGTAGGCATATTCCGTCCGGAACAAGCCGACGCCCTCGGCCCCATTGTCGATGACCTGGGCCACTTCCTCGGCCAGTTCGATATTCGCGAGCACCTGGACCCGGAAGCCATCCTCGGTTTCGGCAGGAAGGTGCGTGCGGCGATGGACATTTTTCTGATAGGCGGCAAACTGGGTGGCGAGCTTGTTGTATTCGAGCAGCTCGGATTCGCTCGGGTTGACCACGATGCGGCCCTTGAAGCCGTCGATGACCACAAAATCATTGTCATTGACCTTTTCTTCCAGATCCATGACGCCCACCAGGGCCGGGATGCCCATGGTCCGGGCCAGGATGCCGGTGTGGGAGGTCTTGCCTCCACGAGTGGTGGCAAAGGCCATGATCTTGGACACTTCGAGTTCCACGGTGTCCGCCGGGGTCAGGTCGTGGGCCATGATGATGGCTCGCCAGCCGATGGCCCGCAGGTCCATTTCTCGTCCGAGCAGGTAGCCCTGCACCCGGTCTGAAACCTGACGCACGTCCTGAACGCGAGCCCGCAGGTAGGCATCGGACAGTGCCTCGAAGGCTGCAGCCACGTCGCTGGTGGCTTTTTCCAACGCCCACTCGGCGTTGAGCCGCAACTCCTTGACATATTTGATGGCCGCACCCTTCAAATTGGGGTCGCGAAGCATCATCAGGTGGGATTCCAGGATGAGTTTGTGCTGGGCCAGTTCTGCCGGGACCTTGGTGCGGACCTCCTCGAGTTCCTGTTCGGCCATGAGAAAAGCGTTCTCAAGGCGCGAGGTCTCGATACCGACCTGCTCCGAAATCACGGTCTGACGCGGCAAGGCGGCGCTGTGACTGCGATTGACGAACAGGGCCTTGCCAATGGCAATCCCGGCTGAGACAGGTATCCCGGCGAGTATATGATCGGCCACTACTTCTTTTCTCCGAACTTGGACTTGAACAGAGCCTCAAGGGTATTCAAGGCGGTTTCGGCATCTGCGCCCACGGCCCGCAATTCCAGCGGGGACCCCTGGCCCGCGGCCAACGTCAAAATGTCCAGAATGGACTTGGCGTCCACCTCCTGATCTCCAGCGATCAGGAAAATTTCCGCCTCAAACGATTGTGCCTCTCTGGCGAGCACCCCGGCAGGTCGGGCATGAAGGCCAAGTTGATTGGCTACCACCACCTGCCGAGAAGGTCCTTCGCTCAAATCCGGCCCTCCGCTTTGCGCGCTGCTGTTTTGTTGCATGTTGTCCTTACTGTTTCTTGTGCCCGAGGGGCTACCTATCACATCTTGATCATCCCGTCAGCACATCCATGAGCTGACCAATCCATCGATCCAACCACGGCAGGGCAGCAAGGGCGAGGATGAATCCTATGAGCACAACCTCGCGCATGAGCTTCCGCCTGGCCAGGAGTTTGGCGCATACGGCCATGCCTCCCGCCAGCACCAACCAGTCCGACCAGAGCACCTTTCCGGGCCAGGCTAGAAACCAGAGACAGATCAACAGCAATGCATTGACCAGCTTGATCCGCTGGCCCCAGTTGATCAGGTCCCAGCGTTTAAGCATGCCCAAAAAGCTCAGGCCGTGTCGCACCCCGCCCCA
Organism: Pseudomonadota bacterium; assembly: GCA_018822065.1. Lineage (GTDB taxonomy): Bacteria > Desulfobacterota > Desulfovibrionia > Desulfovibrionales > Desulfovibrionaceae > JAHJKV01. The sequence goes on along the minus strand of JAHJKV010000233.1, from coordinate 2,181 downwards.
GAAGGTCAGCAGGCGAAAGAGCTGCAGGCAGGCAAACAAGGATATCCCAAGTCCAAGAGGCAAAAAACGAAACCCGGCAAGCAGGAGGCAGATAGTGGACAGAGCCCAGAAAATCAAGAGCGACCCGGCAAACACGGAATCGCCGATGGCAGAAAGGGTGTAGCTGGTAGTGTCCTTGACCTTCTCCAACATGGCGGGCGGCAGTTGGCCACGGGAAATCATCATCTCCGCCGACAGCAGGATGCCGATCATGCACGGCACCCAGAACGGGTGGGTGTTGAAGTGCTTGATGTAGCGCCTGCAGGCGTTCTTGAGTTCCTTGGGGTCCTTGTGAATGGAGGCCAAGCCCGGATAAATGGCATAGACCACGCCAATGGAATGATACCCGCGCGGATTGAAGCATGCCCCGGAGAGGTAGCTCCGCACGAAGCTTTTGATGAAGGCCCGAGTCCGGGCCGCAGATGCCTTGTTGGTCGCCATGGTTGCTTCCGGGTGGAGGGTGTGTTCCGGAAGCGGGGAACCCCGCTCCCTGCTCTCTACCAGGGCAACAGCTTATACCGATTGAGCAGCCGGTAGCAAGCAACGGCAGCCACGATTTTCAGCAGATCCCAGCCGATGAATGGATAACATCCCACGACCAGGGCCTTGGACCAGTCCGCAGAAATGGCATGCTTCAGCCAGGCCACGCCCATGGCATAGGCCACAACCAAACCCAGCACGCCCCAAACCAGGCCCATGACCCAGGAGAGTTTCATGGCGCGACCGCGGGTGGAGAGCCCGGTGATGGCCGCAGCGAAAACAAAACCAAGGAGATAACCGCCAGTAGGGCCGATGAGGTGGGCCAGACCGGACTTTCCACCGGAAAAGACCGGTAGCCCGATGGTCCCGGCAGCCAGATAGAGCAGAAGACACACTGCCCCCTGCACCGGGCCGAGCACATAGCCAGCCAGGAACACGAAGAACAACTGCATGGAGATGGGCACAGGCCCGAAAGACACAACCATGAACGCTCCTGCCGCTATGGTTGCGGCCAGAAGCGCTGTCCAGACCAGACGATGGAGCGAGAGAAGACTCTCCTGCATGTTGCCCCCCAAATGCGGACGAAACCAGATCCGCAGGTTTGCGATTATTTTCGGATCAGGCCCGGGAACGGGCCGTTTTCAGAATACGCCCCCAGGCGCGAATGTTCATGAATGACGCATCATTTCATAGACCATCTTGGCTGTAAAGCCGCGCAACCTGGCCGTAGCCCGGTGGGCGATTTCTTTGGGTTTGCCTCCGGCCTCGCGCTCTTCGCCCAGAACCTCCAGAACCTCCGCCTCGCTGCTCACGCCGCCTGCCTCGGGCGGTCCGATAATGACCGTGATCTCGCCCTTGAGGTCAAGTTGCATTTCCTGCAGGGCTCCGAGATTCCCGGTGATGAATTCCTCGAAGTCCTTGGTCAGCTCCCTGGCAATGCAGATCGGTCGACTCCCAAGAATTTCGTTGGCCAGAGCCAATGTTTCAGAAAGTCTAGATTTTCTCTCGAAAAAAATAAGGGTGCATCCGGTCTCCTTGTGGGTCGCGAGCAGGCGGGAAATCTGACCGGATTTACGCGGCAGGAAACCAAGAAAAGTGAAGGGCAAGGGCGGCAGCCCCGCAGCAGAGAGCGCGGCGGTGATGGCGCTGGGACCGGGGATGGGCGTGACCTCAAAACCCTGCTCGCGGCAAGCGGCCACCAGCCTGTAGCCGGGGTCGGATATGAGCGGGGTGCCTGCGTCGGAGATCACGGCCACCTGATCCCCTTCGGCCAGACCGGTCAGGATGCGGGGGATGCGTTCCGCCTCGTTGTGGTCGTGGAAGCTGATGAACCCGGCCCCGTCCTTGCGGGCTATGCCCAGACGGGTGAACAGGGCACCGGCCCGGCGGGTGTCCTCGGCCAGGACCACGTCCGCGCTGGCGAGAATCTCACGGGCGCGGGGGGAGCAGTCGCCCGTGTTTCCCAGGGGCGTGGCCACGATGTGCAGCCTGCCGGGCACGGGCTACGTCTCCTGCCGCTCGGCCTTGATGGCCGCGAAACGAGCCGCGCGACGCTGCTCGGCCTCGCGATGGCGGCGCTCCGCCGTCTCTGAGTCGAGAATCAGCTCAGGCACGGCCCGGGGTCTGCCGTCACGGTCCAAGGCCACATAGGTGATGTAGGCG
>JAHJKV010000232.1 GCA_018822065.1 Pseudomonadota bacterium | reverse complement strand
CTTGGGATCGCCGGAGCCGATGAAGTAGTGGCACTTGTCGGCACAGGCACCGCAGCGAACGCAGACATCCATGAAGATCTTGAACGAACGGAACTTGTCGAGCCGTTCGCGGAAGCCCTTCTTGATGATGTCCTGCCAGTTGGGCGGCAGCTTCCAGTCCACATCCGAGGGAACCCACTCGCGCGGGTTGGCCATGGGCAGGCCTTGATCCATCAGATACTGGATGGTCTCGGGCTTGGTCGGGTAGGCCCAGTTGCCTGCCGACGTGTCAGCCTTGATGTCCATCCAGTTTTTGGACGGTGGATCATAGTCCAAACCCTGAATAAGTTCTTTGGGTTTCATATCCATAATTTCTTATCTCCAGGAGTAAAGAGGGTGAGCACAGGTCAGCCTCTAGCCTTCTCTTTCTTCCGCCGGTTTGGCGTTTTCGGGATCGTCTAGCGGCAGTCCAGCCTCAGCCATGGGCACTCCGAACTCCTTCTCGTAGGAGGCGTAGGAGTGGGGCTTGATGTCCGGGTTCCACGGATTTTCGTGGTGGCGCATGCGGGTGTCGTTGGGCAGGTTCCTGGTGGGCGAAAGGAGCACGCCGCCCAGGTGCATGAGCTTGGAAAACGGGAAGTAGATCATCAGGGTGGAGACCATGAAGACGTGCACGAAGAAGGACACGTTGATCTTGTCGAAGGGCAGATCGGTGAAATGCCCGGTGACCAGTCCCATGGTGACATCCTTGATGGAGATGATGTCGACCTTGACGAAATAGCGCATGTAGATGCCGGACAACGCGATCCCGATGATCAAGAGCAGCGGGAAGTAGTCAGCGACCAGGGAGATATACCTGACCTTGGCGTCCCAGAGGCGGCGACCCAGCAGCAGCAGGGCACCGACCATAAGAAGCGCGTCGGACATGTAGAAGGTGGGCACGCCGATCTGCATGATCCCGTCGCCGAATTCCAGGAAGGTCAGCGGCAGCGGAACCGGGTTCATGAACAGGCGGAAGTGCCGGAAGAAAATCATGACAAAGCCGTAGTGGAACAGAATGGCGAAAACCCACAGCCATTTGTCGGAGGCGTAGCCCACTGTTCCGGCGTCTTTGTTCAGTTCCACGCGGGTGTTCCTGAAGAGCGAGCGGAAGCACAGCACTTCGAGGATCATGCGCATGACAGTCTGGGGACCCGTGGAGGGGTTGTCCCACTTGTTTTGCTTGATCCAGTCAAGCGATTGTTGTTGTCCGCCCGTGGTCGGAATACGGTACGGAACAGGACTTTTGACCCATTTAAGGATCTTGAATGTGAACCCTGCCAGGAAGATGATGACCGCCGTGAGCGGGACGCACACACCAAAAAAGGTCTGAAGGTGTGCGGCTCCGACCCCGACCAAGGGGATCAACACCAAGGCAAAGACGAAAATGAGTGAGTACAATGCATTCATCTACCGTCACCTCGCTGGTATGCAGGTTCGGACAGAGCCTCGTCCGAAACCTATGATTTGTCGGCCCCAGTGGCCGTACTATCCACGATCATGTTCGCTCTGCGCAGCAAGTTGTACTGCGCATTTTTCACTTCTTTCACCCGGCTTTGATAAATGGTCTGCTTGGCTTCGTCATATTGGTCGAAGGCAATCAGCGCCAGGTTGTCGATGCGCGCTTCGAAGAGCATGAGTTCTTCGAGTTTGTCTTCCTTTTTGAGCTCTTCCATGAATTCGGCACGGAGGAGCTTTTTGAGCAGGAAGACAAAACTGAGCGCTTTGGAGGGTTTGAAATTCTGGACAGCCCGGATTTTGACTAGATAGTCGAGTTCGCGCCGAACCTTCTCGGCGTCGTCCCATTCGAGAATGAGGTCGAAAAGACCGGTCACGGAGTTGTCGATGGCATTGCCGACAGGATTGGCGAACTTGTTTTTCTGCCCTTTCCAGATGGCTTGGGTTTCGCCGGGATACGTGGCGAGGATGAGATCGCCCCATTTTTCGGCGAGTTCATCTTTGCGTTCGGCCAGGCGGGTTTCAAAGCTCACGTCGGCAACTCCAATACACGAACGCCCACCTCGGCTAGGGCCCCCCAGGGCGGTGGACGAATCTTGTGAAAATAGGAACATTCGGGCTCACGCCTCTATTCCAGATACGTCGGAAAAGGTCAAGGCGTTTTCCTGAAAAACCAGGTGGATTGAACGAAGAATATCCCTTGGGAGACGGGGATTTTCCGTCACTCTGCCTGTTTGGAATCCTCCACCCCGCGAACATTTATAACTTTGAGCGCCGTGATGGAGCAGCATCGTCGCTGTCATTGAGTGCCGTGTGGCTTGAACAGGTGGCCCCATTATGGTTAGCTTCTCCATCATCAGGACAGCTATGCCTGGGAGCAACGGGAGATGAACATGGCTCACTATACTGGCGTGAACCACTTGGCCATGGCCACCGGCGACATGGAAGCGACCATACGGTTCTGGCGAGACCTTTTAGGTATGCGTCTGGTCGCGGCCACGGGCAGGGCCGGATATCGGCATTATTTTTTCGAGATCAGCCAGGACGACATGATCGCTTTTTTCGAGTGGCCCGGAGTAGTGCCCGGCCCGGAGAAGGATCACGGTGCGCCCGTCCTCGGCCCATACACCTTCGACCACGTGTCCATCGGCGTGGGCAGCGACGACGACCTCTGGGAACTGAAGGCGCGCCTCGACGCGGCCTCGATCTGGGTCTCCGAGGTGGTGGACCACGGGTTCATCCACTCGATCTACAGTTTCGATCCCAACAATATCGCCATCGAATTCAGCGCCGCAGTGCCCGACTTCGATGTTCGGGCCAATCCGATCATGACGGACGTGGACCCTTCGGCCATCACCCTCGAGGGTGCCGAGCCCGTGCCGGGAGTCTGGCCCAAGCCCGGAGCCCTGCCTCCCCGTTTGGAGCGGGTCGTCTATGAAGGAATGGGGTCGGAGCTGGCAGCGGGTATCCGCCGAAAGGGCTAGTTCGCTATGCCGGGAATGCGGACGCTGACCGTGGTGCCGGTGGTTTCATCCGTGCTGAAGGAGACCTCCCCGCCAAGGGTCTCGACAATGAGCTTGACCGCGTAGGTCCCCAGGCCGGTGCCTGTTTCCTTGTTGGCGGTGACGAATTTTTCAAAAAATCTGTCCCTGACTTCTTCCGGCACCACGCCCTGGTTAGAGACATCGACCCGACACCCGTCGTTGGTGTCGATGCGGATTTCCACCGTGCATCCAGCCGGAGACGCCTCCACGGCATTGTGCAGCAGGTTGGACAGCAGCGTGTGGCAGAGGGATTGCTCCACGTTGACCATGTGGGATTCACCCGGCTCAGGCGGGTGCCCATTGAGCAGGAACGAGAGGGTCAGTTCCTTGTCCAGCGTGGTGCGTTCCAGCTCTTCTGTCAGGATGCCCACCAGAGCAATGACGTCCGTTGGTTCCTGGCAGGAAATGTAGGAGCCGTCCTCGACGCGGAAGAGGACCATCATCCGGTTGATCCGTTCCAGGGCCATTCGGTGCTGTTTTCCCAGCATCCGCAGGAGAAGTGTCTGCTCCTCGGTCAGGTTGGGATCCATGCACAGGAGCTGGGCCGTGGTGGCCCCTGCGGCCAGGGGGATGCGCAGGTCGTGTCGGATGATTCGCTGCACGTCCTCGCGCATGGCCTCGTGCCGCCGTTGTTCGGTCACGTCCCGGGTGACGCCGAGCAACCGCAGGGGCCGTCCGTCGGTGTCGTTGATGACCTCGGCGTTGAATGCGAAATGGCGAACAGAGCCATCCTTGAGGAGAACACGAAACTCGGTGTCTTCCGGTTCGTTCCCGGCCATGACAGCGTTGAGAATTCCGAGTTTACGCTGCCGGTCATCAGGGTGCACAAAGGTATTGTTTATGTCTGTGATCGTCGTGGGGGCTTCGCCCGGCTCCAGGCCGAGCAGACGGCATTGCTCCTCGGACAGGTGAACCTCGCCAGTGACGAGGTTCAGGTCGAAAGACCCGAGTCCTGCCACCTTCTGGGCCGCCTTGAGGCGCGACTCGCTGAGCAGGAGGGCTTCCTGGGCTTTCTTTCGCTCTGTGATGTCTCGCGAGAGTCCGTGCAGAGCAATGTGTTTGCCATGTTCGTCAAGGATCGGATTGGCCAGGATGTCCATCCAGCGGGTGGAGCCGTCCTTGTGATACTGCTCAAGTTCGAGTCTGGTGACCGTATCGTGGATGCCCCTGGCCTCGTTTTCCACTCGCTGAATCATTGCTTCGCGAACCCGGGCATAGGATTCGGGGGTCATGGACTCTTCGAGCGTTCGGGAGAGTGCTTCTTCCTGACTGAATCCCCCCACCTTTTCGATGGCGGGACTAATGTAGGAGTATGAACCGTCGTTCTCCATGACCCAAATGACATCCTCGGCGTTTTCCGTCAGGAGCCGGTATTTCATTTCGCTTTCGGCCAGGGCTTTTTCGGCCTGGGTGCGTTGGGTGATGTCCATGAGCGACACAATGACCCGTTCGGGCGTGAGGACCTTGAAGTAGACCAGGAGGTCGATTTCCTCTCCTTCCAGGGTGCGGTGGGAAATCTCGCCGGAGTATTGGTCGCCCCCTTCGGCCAGGAGGATCATTTCCTGGCGAAAGACGGCATAGGCTTTCGGGGTGAGGATGTGCTCGATATTGGTGAGCAGCTGTTCCTTGCTCGTGGCCTTGAGCAGATCAAGGGTAGCCTGGTTCACGTCCAAAACCTTGACCAGGGAGGCGCAGTGGCTCAAAGTTTCCGGGTGGGCATCAAAAAAGGCCGTGAAATCCGAGACGCCCTGTTCCCGCAGTTCCTCGAAGTAGGCAAAAAGGGTTGAAAGGTCCTCCTCCCACAGGGAAATAGGGGAATTCTCGAACAGGCTTCTATAGCGTTCTTCACTCTGGATGCGGGCCAACTCCACCCGCTTTCTTTCCGCGATCTCGTTCTCCAGCTGAGCCACGGCCTCGGTCAGGCTGTGGGTCTGGGCAGCGATACGTTCTTCCAGGCGCTGGTGGGTGGAGACGAGCATATGCTCCAGCCGTTTCTGCTCGGTAATATCGACAACAACGCCCCGGACCCGCGCGGGTTCGCCTTGGGGCGTATACTGCCAGTCGCAATGGTCGATAACGTGGCGGACCATGCCGTCTGGCCGGACGATGCGATATTCAAAGCCAAAGGACAGGTGCCCTTTGATGACGCTGTCAGCGATGGTGAGAAATAAATCCTGGTCGTCCGGGTGGATAAAGGAAAGATATTCCCCTGGATGGCGCGGGTCGGAATCAGGGGCGATTCCCAGCAGACGGCATAACCCCGGCGACCAGTCACAGCTTCCGGAGAGGAGGTCCTGTTCCCAGGAGCCATACTGGGTAACGGTCCGGGTCAGGTTCACCGTCGCCCGTCCGTTGGGCTGATTGGGCAAGGGTCGGGACGGGTCTGGCTCTGCGGTAAAGAGGAAAAGGTTGGCGGGTTCAGTGTCCAGGGCGCCACAGAACCTCCCGATGACATCAAAGGAAGGCGAGGCGAGCCCGCGTTCGACCTTGCTCACATATTCCTCGGTCACGTTGATCATTTCGGCCATGTTCGCCTGGGTGAGTCCTGCGATGCTCCGCAGAAAACGCAGTCGGCTGCCGAAGCTTTTTTTGATCCACGAGGCGTTCATGCTCATAGCGGTATCAGTCCTTCATGACGTCTGACACGAACTCTAAGTTCGGGTTGCATCAAACCAGATATTAATTCACCTTGCAATACAGAATACGGAACAAAGAAACCTCGGACAAAGTATTTTAAAGCATGAACGAACTAATAGTGTTTCCTGACGGTTGCATCCATGCGCGCCTGGTGGCCCGCCTCAAACGGTTTACAGTCCTGGCCGAGCGCGAGGGCGAAGAACTCCGGGCCCACACCAATAACACCGGCTCCATGCTCGGGCTCTTGCGACCTGGCTCCGAGATTCTGTTCTCTCCAGCCCTCGGGTCTCACCGGAAGCTCAAGTGGACCTGGGAACTGGCCAGTGTCCAGGGCGCCTGGGTCGGGATCAATACCCTTACGCCCAACAGATTGCTCTACAATGCCTGGCAAAAAGAGGTGTTGCCGGAGGTTCGCGGCTACGATGTCTTCCAGAAGGAGCGCGCCATTGGCGAGAGTCGCCTGGACGCCTATCTGACCGGCCCCCAGGGGCAGCTCTGGGTGGAGTGCAAAAATGTGACCCTGGTGGAGGACGAGGTGGCGCTCTTTCCCGACGCGGTCACCGAGCGGGGACAGAGGCACTTGCGAGAGTTGACCCGTCTGGCCCTGGCTGGGGAGCGGGTGGCGCTCTTTTTCCTGGTGCAGCGCCCCGATGCCCGCTGCTTTGCCCCGGCGGAGATGATCGACCCGGTCTATGCCGAACTGTTCTATCTGGCCCTTGATGCCGGTGTCGAAGCCTGGCCCTATGTGGCGACGATCTCCGAGCGCGGCATCGGACTGGGAAAAAAACTCAATATTTTGGATTGATAGGCATCACGCCTTGGGGGCGCACCCTCCCTTCGTTTCTGACCGGTGCCAGCCAAGCTGAGATTTCGAACGGTTGCTTTTTGGCCTGTTTCGCTGCATAATCTCCAGAAGAGGCGACGCTGTTTTCCAACTCATGCCCCTGCCGAGAAATAATGCCTGAACCCAGCATTCCCGAATACCGTGTTCACGTGGACCAACTGCGTCCCGGTGTGTTCGTGCGTCTGGAGAAAACGGACTGGTTCAGCCACCCCTTCCTGTATTCAAGTTTCAAGATCAACGAAGAGCAGCAGATCGAAGCCATTCGCCTGCTGGGCATCACCGAGGTCATCTGCATCCCGGAGAAGAGCGAGGTGCTTCCCGGGCAACCCGGCGAGAACAAGCGCTCGTCACCCAGTCCGGACAACCCCGCCGAGATCATGGAACGCCTGTGGAGCGTCAAGAAGGAGCGCGTGGCCCAGCTTTTGGAAAAGCGACGACGCATCGCCGAATGCGAGGTGCGCTATGCCGACTCGGTCAAGACGCTGTTGCCCATCACCCAGCGCCTGCTTTCGGGCAATCCCGAGGCCCTGGCCGAGGCCCTGGCCTTTGTCCGCAAGCTGACGGATTCCTTTCTGGGCGACGCGGAATCCATCCTGCACCTGATGAACGTCATGCCTGCCACGGAGCAGGTGTATTCCCACTCCCTCAACGTGACCGTGCTGGCGATGATGCTCGGCAAGGCCGCGGGGCTCTCCTCGGTGGATATGGACGACCTGGGCATGGGGGCATTGTTCCACGACATCGGCAAGGAGCGCATCGAAAAGAAGCTCCTGAAAAAGCGGGGAACCCTCACCCGGCCCGAGCGAGACGCCATCGAGCGTCATGTCCTCTACGGCGTGGACATCATGTCCGGCCATGCCGCCTTTTCGGCTGCGAGCCTGGCCGTGGTCGCCCAACACCACGAAAACATGGACGGTTCCGGCTACCCCGAGGGACGGGCAGACAAGCAAATTACCCGACTGGCGCGCATGACCGCCATCGCCAATGCCTACGATTTCCTGTCCAACCACCCGGACCCGGCCCAGGTGCAGACGCCCTACCTTGCCCTCTCGCTGATGTTTTCCCAGCAGAAAACCCTGTACGACAGGGAGTCGCTGGCCCTGTTCATCCGGTGCCTGGGGGTCTACCCGCCCGGGACCGTGGTCCAGCTTTCCAACGGCACCATCGGCATGGTCATGTCCGTGAACCCGGAAAGCCAGCTCTATCCTTGCGTGGTGATTTACGACCCCCAGATACCCAAGCGGGAGGCCCTGATCGTCGATCTGGCCGAAGACCCCGACCTGAAAGTGGAGAAGTCCATCCGTCTGGCTCATCTGCCCCAGGAGATTCTGGGCTATCTCAGCCCGCGCACCAGAATGACCTACTACGTGGACCCTGAGGCCTGATTCCGGTCAAGCCCCCGCGGTCACTCCCCTGTGGGTTCCAGCAACCGCCCTACAGCAGCGATGAGCTTGGACTTGAGGATAGGCTTCTTGATCATGGAGCTGATGCCCAGGGACCGGATGCGCTTGTAGGACAGGGCATCCGAGAACCCGGTGCACAGGATGATGGGCATGCCGGGCCGGATGTCGAGCATCTCTCTGGCCAGGTCCAGGCCGTTCATGTTCGGCATGAAATGGTCTGTGACCACCAGGTCGAAATCGCCCGGCCGGAAGCGGAAGGCTTCCAGAGCCTCGATGCTTGAGGTCCGAACCACGACCTCGAAACCGAATCCCTGAAGCATTTCTCGCCCGATCTCGGCCAGGGGCAGTTCGTCGTCCACGAAGAGCACCCTGCCCTGACCCGGCAGCAGCACGGACTCCTCCAACGGCTCCAGCGCCAGTTCGCTGTCCACCCGGGGCAGGTAGACGTGGAAGGTCGTGCCCTGGCCTGGCTCGGACACCACCTCGATGATCCCGCCGTGGTTCTTGACGATGCCATGCACGACCGAGAGGCCGAGGCCTGTGCCTTCTCCCGTCCGCTTGGTGGTGAAAAAAGGATCGAAGATGCGCTCCATCACCTCCGGTTCCATGCCTGGTCCGGTATCGGTCACGCTGAGGCGGACGAACCAGTCCGTGCCGTCCATCCCGGCTGG
>JAHJKV010000231.1 GCA_018822065.1 Pseudomonadota bacterium | reverse complement strand
TATGATTTCTGGATCAATAGGTTAACTACTCGGCCAATGCCACCAGGTCGTAGGTTTTGGCCTCGTAAATCTCCGCCTTAATGATCGTTCCGGGCTGGAGCGGTCCGTCCGGTCCGGAACTCAGGTAGGTCATGCCGTCCACTTCCGGGGCCTGGAACCAGGCGCGTCCGGTGAACAGGCCGTCCCATTCAGGATTAGGAGCCTCCACCAGCACCTCGAGGCTCTCGCCCACATAGCTCTCCAGGATATCCGAGCTGATCTCGGCCTGGATGGCCATGAGCCGGTCGCGCCGCTCGTTCTTGATCGCCTCGCCCACCTGGTCTTTCATGGTCGCTGCCGGGGTGCCGTCTTCGGCATGATAGGGGAAGACGCCCAGGTGGTGGAAGCGCACCTCGCGCACGAAGTCGCACAGGGCATCGAAATGGGCGTCGGTCTCGCCGGGGAAGCCGACGATGATGGAGGTTCTGAGGGCGGCCTCGGGGAAATAGGTGCGGATGCGGTCCACCACGCGCCGGGGGTCGCGGGCAAAAGGGCGGCCCATGGCGCGAAGTACGTCAGGATGGGCGTGCTGCAGGGGCACATCGAAATAGGGCAAGAGCGGCGGACCGAGTTCGGCCAGGAAGGAGAGCACTTCATCGGACAGGCCTGCGGGATAGAGATACATGAGCCGCAACCACTCCAAGCCGGGGATATTGACCAGGGAACCCACGAGGTCCACCAGTCCGGCCTCGTAGCCGATGTCCTGACCGTAGGCGGTCACGTCCTGGCCCACGACCACTATCTCGGGCACGCCCTCGTCCACCAGCCGCTCGGCCTCCTCGACCAGGTCTTCGAGGTGGACGCTTTGGTGGGGACCGCGGATGGAGGGGATGGTGCAGAAGGCACAGTTGTGGGAGCAGCCTTCGCCGACCTTGAGATAGGCGTGGCCGGGGCCCGTGGAGAGCTTGCGGGTGACGAACTGGGCCGGATGGCGGCCCAGGGCCTCGGCAACCAGGACGGGCCACTCTTCCAGGTGGCGGGTGTCCAGCCAGAGGTCCACCTCGGGCATCTCCTCGGCCAGGGACGGGCCGTAGCGGCTGACCAGGCAGCCGACAACGGCCACCACGGGCCGGGGATCGGCAGCCTCCACCCGACCCAGGGCGTCGAAGATGGCCGAGAGGGACTCCTCCACTGCCGGGCGGATGAAGCCGCAGGTATTGATGAGCACCAGTTCCGCGTCGTCCGGGTATTCCACGGCCAGCGGTTCTGCTCCGAGTCCGCCGAGCAGACGCTCGGTGTCCACCCGGTTCTTGGGGCAGCCGAGGCTGACCACATACACTTTGATGCCGTCTTCCATCATGTAGTCCATAGCCGCCCTCTACCCCAATTCCCTCGGCCTGCAAACCATGCTTTTGGGGTGAAATTCTGTTGAAGTTTGTCTATCATAGGATATAGTACCCATCTGTTCCACTGCAAAAGGATTGTACCATGTTCGATAAAACCACGGCATCGGACAAGAAATACCTGCTCGGCGTCATCGGCGATGCCCGGTCTCTTGCCAGTTTCTGGCAGATGGCAAAAGACCGGGTGGATGAAGACCTGCTGGGCAGCATGGGCGTGCTGGCCGCTGCCCTGCCCGAGGCGGACGTGCCCCCAAAGAAGCTCGACATGGGCATCGGCATCCCGGTCTACGCCGGTTTTCGGGAGATGCTCTACATGCACCCGGAGATCAACCTGGTCATCGAAACCACGGGCGACCCGAAGCTGCTCAAGACCATCCGCAAGACCCTGCCGCCCACCGTCACTCTGGTCGAACGCGCCGCTGCCAGCTTTTTCATCAACCTGCTTACCTCGAACAAGGCTTGCACGGCCTGCAAAATCGACCTTATGCAGACCCAATCGCTTTTGACCACCGTTCTGGACCAGCTCAAGGAGGACATCCTCTTTCTTGACGCCGAGGGCGTCATCCTGAATGCGAACCAGACCCTGTGCAACAAGCTCAACATGGAAAAACGCCAGCTTATCGGGCACCATTTCAGCGACTTTTTCACGAACGTCGGCCCCACTGAAGATAAAGACGGCGTAAAACACAAGTGTTCCTTCACGCACGCCATGAACACGGGCCAACCCGCCGAGGCCGTGGCCAGCGAAATAGAGGAGGACGGCCGGGTCCGTTACTACCGCGTATACATGTATCCCATCTTCAACGGGAGGGAACTGAACCGCATGGTGGCCATGCGACGCGATATCACCTGGCGCACCGAACTGGAACAGCGACTGCAGCAGACCCGAAAGCTGGCCAGCATCGGCGAACTCTCCACCTACATCGCCCATGAAATCCGCAACCCGCTCATGGCCATCTCCGGATTCGCCAACTCCCTGCTCCGGGGAGCAAGCCAGGACAAAGCCTCCCAGGAAAAACTGCAGATCATCATGGAGGAGTCCAGGCGGCTGGACGCCATTCTGAAGGAGATCATCAATTTCACCCGCCCGGTGGACAGCGCACCGTCCCCCATCGATGTCAACCTGATCGTGAAAGAGGCGCTGGAGGTCATGGACATGGCGCGGGTTCACCCGGATATCCGGCTACACCTTACACTGACCGACAAACTCCCCCGGGTGGCAGCAGATCCGGATATGCTCAAGCAATGCATCATCAACATAGCGACCAATGGCATCGAGGCCATGAAACAGGGCGGCGAACTGCGGGTGTCCACTGTCATGTCCAAGGAACATGTGATCCTGAGCGTGGCTGACGACGGGCATGGCATCCCCGCTGAGATTCGCGACGACATCTTCAGCCCCTTCTTTTCCACCAGGGGCAAAGGGGCCGGACTCGGCCTGGCCATGACCCGCAAGATCATGGACGACATCGGCGGGGATGTGGAACTCGTGAGCAACGAGGGCAAGGGAACCACCATCAGCCTGCTCCTGCCGCCGGTGCTGGCGGTTGCACAAACGCCGGAGACTGCGTAAACCTTCTGTAGCTGTCAGCCAGCCCTCATCCACACGCAACCGACTGGAGTCCTGCTTGCCGTCCGTCGTCCTCGCCACCAGGAACAAGGGAAAAATCAAGGAACTCTCCGCGCTGCTCGGAAATTTTGGCATCACCGTCCAGGGACTCGATGCCTTTCCCGAAATTGGAGAAATTCCCGAGACTGGCAACACCTTCGAGGAAAACGCACGCATCAAGGCGGAAGCCGTGAGCCGGGCCACCGGATTGACGGCCCTGGCGGACGACTCCGGCCTTGCCGTGGAAGCCCTGGGTGGCGCTCCCGGCGTCTATTCCGCCCGCTACTCCGGCCCCGAAGCCACGGACGAAACGAACAACGCCAAACTTCTTGCCGCCCTGGACGGCGTTGCCGATGCCAACCGCACGGCCCGATTCGTCTGCGTGGTGGTGGCCATGACTCCGGACGGGCAGTCCATCCAAGCGCGGGGGGAATGGGAGGGCGTCATCGCCCGCGAACGTTCCGGCAGCGAGGATGATGGCGTATGTCCTGGTGCTTTGCATGCGTGTCGCCTCGTTTTTTCAGCCCTCCAGAAGCCTGTCCATTCGGATCAGTCCCGGAAAGCTGAAGGTGTCGGAAAATAGGTTCATCCCGCCTGTCCCGCTTGCGTCCAGAACTCGGGCCACTGGGCAAGCAGGGCTTTGAGCGCTCGTCCCCGGTGGGACCGGGCGTTTTTTTCTTCCGGGGTGAGTTGGGCCGAGGCCCGTCCTAGTTCGGGGTCAAAAAAGATC
>JAHJKV010000230.1 GCA_018822065.1 Pseudomonadota bacterium | reverse complement strand
CGCGGGACCATGGAAAACCTGCTGACCACGCCGGTCAGGCCCCTGGAGGTCATGCTCGGAAAGATTCTGCCCTACATCTTCGTGGGCTATATCCAGGTGGGCCTGATCCTGCTGGCAGCGCGGATTCTGTTCGGGGTGCCCATGCACGGTTCCCTGCTGCTGTTGATCGTCACGACACTCTTTTTCATCGGGGCCAACCTCTCCGTGGGGGTGACCATCTCCACCATCGTCCGCAACCAGTTGCAGGCCGTGCAACTGTCCATCTTCTTCTTCCTGCCCTCGCTGCTCCTGTCCGGGTTCATGTTTCCCTTCCGGGGCATGCCGCAATGGGCGCAATATATTGGCTCGGTCCTGCCCCTGACCCACTACCTGCGCCTGGTGCGCGGCATCCTGCTCAAGGGCAATGGCCTGGCGGAATCACTACACTACATCTGGCCCATCGCCCTGTTCTGGCTCGTAGTGGTCTCCGTGGGGCTCAAGCGCTTCCGGCAGACCCTGGACTAGACCAACACCGAACGCCAGACGCACAAACGCCCGGAGCCGAAACGTATGCGATGACACGTCAGGTTCCGGGCGTTTTGCGGCAACGTCGCAAACGACGAGGCGTTTGTCGGTCTAAAAGGGCACGTCGTCCATGCCGCTGGCTTCACTGGGGAAGGCAGGGCCGAGGTCTTCGTCCTGGGGTTGCGGGGGTTGCTGCTGATAGCCGCCACCCTGCTGCTGGGCCTGCTGCGGCGCTTGCTGCTGGGGCTGTTGCTGGTAGCCGCCCTGCTGGGGCTGCTGATAACCGCCGCCGGGCTGGGCGTCGGACTTGGAGTCCAGGAAACTGACGTTGTTGGCCACGATCTCAGTGGTATACTTGTCCTGGCCATTCTGATCCTGCCACTTGCGGGTCTGGAGCTTGCCTTCCACCAGGACCAACCGGCCCTTGGTCAGATAATTGCCCACGAACTCGGCGGTCTGACGCCAGCAGACAATACGGTGCCACTCGGTCTTTTCCACCCGCTTATTCGAGTTGCGGTCCTTGTAGCCCTCGTCCGTGGCCATGGTGAAGTTGGCAACGGCCTGACCGCCCTGGGTATAGGAAAGCTTGGGGTCCTGGCCCAAACGACCGATGAGAATCACCTTGTTCATGCTGGCAGCCATATGGTCTCCTGATATGTTGAAATGGTCGTTACCGTTTACACGGTTTTGCTTTTCTTTTCCAGTTCGTCGAGCAGGGTCTCCAGGGCCGTGGAGAGCCGTTCCGCGTCGCCGGCTTTCCAGTCGCCTAAGGCGGTCTCAACTCCCCGGACCAGGGTCTCGGCCTCGCGCAAGGCTTCCTGATGCGCCTTCATGTTCGCAGGCAACATGCCCATGCGCTCCTTGTCGGCCAGGGTGCGCGCCAACTCCAGCACGCCGTGTCGATCCTCGACCGGACCTCGGCCCCAGGCCAGCTCAACCAGCCAGGGCCAGTTGTCATGCACTTCGTTCACGTCAAAGGTCTGGGCAATAACCCGGATCTGGAGCACGCGTCCCATTATTGCTCCTCCCATTCGGATTGTACTCTGGCCACGACCTCCTGGATCATGGTCAGCTGGTCTTCGGGACAGACGCCAATGAGCGGCTGGCCGGGATCCACGGCATCGCCACGATGAAAATAGACCGCATAGATGATGCCGTCCGGGCCGGCATAGGTCAACGGGCTCTCCCGCTTCATGCGTGAGACGATGAAGAGTTCCATGCCGCTTTTCACCCGGACGGAACGCTTGCCCGAAACCTTGAGTTTCTTGTCCAGTTCCGGGCTGAAATAATACTTGGCTCGCTCGGGTGCCTCAAAGAGGAAGAGCGCCTGCTTGAGGATCAGCTCGATAACCTCCTTGCGCGAAAGGAAGTGACGGATGGTCATGAGCGTTTGCCCCGATTCCACAAAGGTCCCGGCGAGGGACTCCTGAATCTCAAGCACCTCGCCGTTCTCCGGCGCGTGGATGGTCTTGGGATTGTTCTCGCGGGTGATGGTCAAAAGCAAGGTGCCTGGCTTTTCCTTGTGTTCACCCGAAATGCCTCGAACCGAATCGCCAGGCTTGAGCCCAGCGAACTCAATCACCCCGGTATGGGGCGATGTAATCTCGATCACCTTGTAGGGGGAAGCTTTAATCTCTTCCAAGAGTTCTTTGGTATTGAGCACTCAGTCTATCCTTGTTTGCACTTTGGCCGGATCATGCTCCCGGTCCATCCGGTCATAGTGGCTTGGCCCGTCGCGGTCAAGGTTTGGCTGTTCCGGAACTGACTGGAAAAAACGCCCCGCACACCAAAATGGCGGCGGGGCGAACTGTTTTTTCTATCAAAACGACTCAGTCCTGCTGTTTGCGAAGGGCAATCAACCTTTTTTGTATCTCCAGCACCAATTTATCCAGCTTCATGGACTGCCGTCGCTCCAACTCCAGAAAATTGAAGCCGACGATCCCATGGTCCAGCACCCGGACCACCTCCGAAGCCACGCCAGTGAGAAAGACTTTCTTGTTCAGATAGAAGGTGACCGTGGTCTGGTCCCCCTCCTTCAAGGTCTTTTTCGGGTCACCCACGGCAAAGCCCGAAGCGGAGAGATCCTTCACTTCATATATCTTGCCTTTTTCTTCCACCTTGGCGTGAAAGCCGGGGACCTTGGTTCGGAAGGCTTTTCTCAGGCGATCCTCTTCGCTGTCGGTCTTTATGGTGAAATCCATACTGCTCTCTCCTGATTCTCAATTATTTCTGTATGCGCCGTTCAAGCACAAATTCCACCCGGCGGTTTTTGGCCCTGTTCTCTGCCGTGGTATTGGGTACCAGCGGGTCGAGGTCGGCAAGGCCCGTAGCAGTAAGCCGCTTGGACTCGATACCCATCTTCATCAGAAATCGCAACACGTTCACCGCCCGCAAGGCAGAAATTTCCCAATTATCCCTGAATCTCCCGCCAGATGGATTCACGTTGTCCGTGAATCCCTTGATATTGATGGTCTGGCGCGGATGCTGGATGAAAAAATCTTTCATTGTCAGCAGGGCCCGCTGGCCTGCCGCTGTGAGATCGACCTGGCCGGACTCAAAGAAGACGTCGCCCGGCGCACGCAAGGTGATCACGCCTTCCTCGAAGGTGGCCGTGATAACCCCGGCCACCCCCTTGGTTGTCTGCAGGAGCTTGACGTCGGAGAAGACTTTGCGCTGCTGCTCGATGATCTGGCGCCGCATCTGGACCTGATCCACAAGCACGGCCGCCTCATCCTGGGTGATCCGACTGGTGGTGATCTTGTCGTGCTTGAGGGCCTGGGTCACGGAAGTAAAGGTGGTGGTAAATCTCCCGGGGTCAGGATCGGACAGGGAATAGAGCAGAATAAAAAACACCAGCAAGAGCATGGAAAGGTCGGCAAAGGTTGTGAGCCATTCCGAAGTCTCTTCCACCTCTTCATCGGGTGAAAGCATGACGGTGGGTGCTTCTTCGGTTTTTTTCCTGGGCTTGACCATATCAGCCTCCGCGCTCCTTGGGCGCGAGGAAACTGGAAAGCTTCTCGTAGACGAGCATGGGGTTGTTGTTTTCCAGGATGGACTTGCCTCCCTCGAAGATGATCTGCAGGCTGAGTTCTTCCTGCAGGGTCCTGGCCCGCAGTTTGGCACCGATGGGGATGAAAAGCATGGTGGACATCATGGCCCCGTAGAAGGTGGTCAGGAGTGCCACGGCCATGGCAGGCCCGACCGTGGTCGGATCGGTCAGGTTGCTGAGCATCTGGATGAGACCGATCAGGGTACCCATCATCCCGAAGGATGGGGCGAGGCTGGCCAGACGCTTGAACACGTCCTGGGCGACCTGGTGGCGACGGCGCATGGAGGTGATCTCGATCAGCAGGGTGTCGCGGATGAGCGCGGGGTCTGCGTTGTCGGCGATGAGTTGGCAGGATTTCTTGAGCACCGGATTTTCAGTGGAAACATTTTCCAGGGCCATGAGCCCCTCGCGACGGCTGATCTCGGCCACCTTGACCATGATGTTGACCACATCGCGAGTCCGGGCTTTTCGCGAACCAAAGACCTTCATCCCGGCCACAAAGGCCTGGACCACCTCTTCAAAGGGAAAGGCCACCATGATGGCGGCCAGGGTTCCGCCGATGACGATCATCAGACCGGGAACGTTGACAAAAACATCTACGGCTCCGCCAATGAAAATGGCTCCGATGACCAGCGAAAGGCCAACTATCATTCCTACTAAAGTCGCGATATCCATACGAAGCCTTTCCTTGTTTCCGAGGCCTTTCTGTCCTATCCTTACTGCGGACGCACGGGCGTACCAGATAACCTATCGGTCATATTACCAGCAAACTAAGGGCAATAGCAATGTTTTCCAGGGAAAAAGTCCTGTACTCTGCGGCATGTATACAGGAAAAGACAGGGGTTGCACAAGCCGGTTCCATCGGCCTGATCCTGGGCTCCGGCCTTGGGGCGGCCATGGAGGGCCTGAAGGTCCGGGCAGAACTCCCCTATTCCGAGATAGAGGGGTTCCCCTGTTCCACGGTCATTGGCCACGCGGGCAAGCTGCTCCTGGGGGAGATGGCCGGAAAGTCGATGGTGGTCATGTCTGGCCGTGTCCACCTCTACGAGGGGTTTGACGCGGCTACGGTCTGCATGCCCGTGCGGGTGCTCAAGGAACTGGGCGTCAACACCCTGATCATGACCAATGCGGCTGGTTCCCTGAACCACGCCTTTTTGGCCGGTTCCCTGATGCTGGTGGACGATCACATCAATTTCACGGGCCAGAGCCCCCTTTCCGGCCCAAACGAGCCTGCCTGGGGACCTCGTTTCCCCGACGGCAGCCGCGTCTACTCCCCGCGCCTGCGCGACCTCGCCTCCCGCACAGCCCGAAAACTGGAATACGACCTGCATCGCGGCGTCTACATGCAGGTGGCTGGACCGCAATATGAAACCCCGGCGGAAACCCGGGCGTTGCGCATG
>JAHJKV010000229.1 GCA_018822065.1 Pseudomonadota bacterium | reverse complement strand
TCTTCTGCCTGATTCCTTAGAGCTTGGAGAGCAGTTCCGAGGCCAGCTTGCCCATTTCACCGTTCGGATCGAGCTTGGCTGCACGCTCTGCGTAATCCTTGGCCTGGTCCTTGTGACCCAGGTCCACATGGACAATCGCGAGGTGGACAAGCACCGCAGGATCGTCGTCCTTCGTCTCCAGAGCCTGCATCAGGGTGGAAAGCGCCATCTGGTTATTGTTCATCTTATGGTAGACCCAACCCAGGGTATCCAGGGCTTCTGAGGCTCCCCCGGCAGAAGCCTGCAACGCGAGGTCCAGGGCCTTTTCAAGCTTGGCCGGATCCGTGGAGGTTTCGGCGTAGAGATAAGCCAGATTGTTCAGGGCGGGGACGAATTTCGGGTTTTCTTCAAGGACCTGGCTATACATCTTTTCGGCACCGGCAGTGTCGTTCTCCTGCTGCAGGAGCATGCCCATCACGTAGTTGCTACCAGTATCTTTGGGGTTTTGGGTCAGGGCTTTGCGGAACCTGGCCTTGGCCTCGTCAATCTTGCCGGCAGCAAGATACATGGTGCCTATGTGCTGGTAGGCGTTGAACTCTGGCGCAGCATCAGCACCGGCCAAGTAATACGCCTCGGCCTGATCGAAGTTGCTGCGTCTGGCCTCAACCCGGCCAAGCAACTGGTAGGCTCCTGCTCCGGGCAAGACATCCTTGAGGCTTTCGGCAAAGACCAGGGCCTTGTCCACATTGTTCATGGCCAGATGGGCCACGACCACGGCCTCGGCAGAGGCGAAGTTTGCCGGGTTGCTTTCATGCAGTGACATGAACAGTTTCAAACCCTTTTCATACTCACCTTGGGACATGGCCAGCCGGCCCAGCTTGAACACGCCGAATCCAGCGGTCCGTTCATTGCTCAGAAGCTTGCGGTATTCCTGCTCTGCCACCCCTGATTTACCCTCGAAGACAAGGATATCGCCAATGGCGGACTGGATGGCCGGGTTGCCCGGATCCTGGGAAAGGGCACTGCGCAGCTGGGTCAGAGCCTGGTTATATTGCTTGCTGGCCAGATACATGCTCACCAGAGCCTGGCGGGCGGGTTCGTATTTGGGGTTTTCGTTCAAAGCCTGTTCCAGTATCTCGCGGGCAAGGTTCGACTGGTCCAGGGCAAGGTGGGCCTGGGCGAGCAGGCCATACACAGGCATCAGGTCTGGCTGCTCACGCAGCACTTCGCGATAGAGGATGACCGCCGATTCCGGGTCGCCCTTGGCCATGTCGATACGTCCCTGCTGAACCTTGGCATCAATATCCTTGGGGCGAGCCTCGACTATCTTGGCCACTTCGGCCTCAGCTTCATCGTATTTCAGACGGGAGATGTAGATATCGACCAGGGCCTTGCGAGCATTCAGCCCCGTATCTCCCTCGGGATCGGCCTCAGCGGCCTTGATGGCCTCAGCCGTGGCTTCGTCCAACTGACCGTTGCGACGCAGAAACTGAATCAAGGCAAGTTTGATGTTGCCGTTGTCTTCCACGGCTGCGATCCCCTGTCGCAGGGCAGCCCCCTCTTCCTCGTTCTTGCCCAATGCCTGCAGCACGCCAGCCAGATTCAAACGGTGCTCCGCCTCGCCAGGAAAGAGCATGACCAGATCACGAGCCACCCGTGCGGCATCATCCAGCTTGCCCGTCTGGAGGTAAAAGCTGCCGAGCACGCGCTGCATGTCGGTATCCTTGGGATCCTTGCGGACCGTGTCCTCATAAATTTTGGCCGCCTTGTCCAATTCGCCCATGCGGGTCAGGGTGCCCGCGAGTTGCAGAATGAGATTGCGGCTCTCCGGAATCTCGGTGAGCGCCTGTTTCAGGGTGCCCACAGCGTCGGCATTCTTATCCAACTGCACCTGGAGCAAAGCCAGGAAAGCCCAGCCGTCCTCGAAATCAGGATGGGCGGCATTGAGGGCCTGGGCCTTGACCATGGCTGCGTCCCGGTCCCCTTCACGGGACAGGAGGACCGCCTCCAGCAACAAGGCGTCCCGGTTGTTCGGCTCTGCTGCCAGCACCTTGTCGTTGACCTCACGAGCCTCTTCGAGGCTGTTGCCCATCAAGTGCAGCCGAACCAGACCGATGCTGGCATCATGGTAGCTTGGATCAATAGTCAGTGCTTTGGAATAATTATTAAAGGCGGCACGGTAGTTTTCAAGTTTGACGTTGATGTTTCCGAGCAGCACCTGTCCTTTGGGGAACTCCTCGTCCACCTTGACCGCGTTCTTGGCCTGGACCTTGGCTTCTTCATAGCGGCCTTCGTCATAAAATTTCTGGGCCCCGGTGAAGAATTCATCCCGGCGTTCTTCGGGGCTTGCGCACCCGACCATAACGATACCAACAAGCACCAGCAGTATGATCTTTCGCATGTCGCCGTCCATATTCTGAATGTTTAGAGATTGTGTGCTCGAATCCATCCTGGCGAGGCCTCATTATCATGGCAGCCAACCAGGCGAACATTCATCTTCCCGGCTGCACCCCACGGGGCTTTATGGCAACGCGAAAAGGTGGCAAACTCCTTTCACAAAACCACATCTCGCCTTCGATGTCCAGGCAGCCACCCAGGCTCACACCGCTTCTCCCATGGAGCGTTATCCAATGCGAGTGTATGGCCCTCACCTTCTTTTGACAGCACCCTCTTTTTGAAGAATAGTATCCGGCATCCCATGGAGAGCCAGAAGCCCTGGCCGAATACACCGAAGCAACGAGATGAACGACATGAATCCAGCACAAGCCCCGAATCTGATCATTGCCGGCGTGACCAAAGGTGGCACCACTTCGATTTTTACCTATCTGGGCGACCATCCGGACATCTGCGGGTCGACCAAGAAGGAACTCCGCTACTTCATGTCCCTTCGCTACGGCAAGGAACTGGGGAATTTCGAGAACTACGTCGAGAACTTCGCTGCCTGCACGGCTGAAAAATATCGCATGGAAGCCTCACCCGGGTATATCTATGGTGGGAAAACCGTGGCTGACGCTATCCGCGCGACCCTACCCTCTCCCAAGGTGCTCCTCATACTTCGCGAACCTGTGGGCAGGCTTCATTCCTTTTTCCGTTCCCACCAGAACAAATTCGTCATCGACACGCGATTGAGCTTCGAGCAGTACATCGACCAGTGTCAAAAGACCGACCTGGCCGACATCGGCGAGGACAACTACGTCATGTTCGGCGTGGCTGCCGGTTGCTACAGCGACTATCTGGAACCCTGGATCGAAATCTTTGGCGACGATCTGCAAATCTGCTTCTTTGATGATTTCCTGGCCGACCAGGTTGGCTTCCTGCAGTCCATCTGCGCCAAGCTCGGCATCGATGGTTCCTTCTACGACACCTATACTTTTACGGTCGAAAACAAGTCCGTTGAATACAAGTCTCTGACATTGCAACGAGTTGCCGTGACCTTGAACAACTGGTTGGAACGGTTTTTCCGGCAGCGCCCCCAACTGAAGCGATTTTTGAGAAGCGCCTACTACCGTCTCAACGGCCAGAGCAAGCAAGCCATGGACCATCAGGCCCGGCTACGGTTGCAAGAGTATTACGAACCCTACAACGCCAAGCTGAAAGAGGTGTTGGAACGACACGGATACCCGAGCGACCGGGTCTGGAGGTATTGATTCATGCGCTTCTCCCTCAAAGGCCTATCCCCGGCCCGTGCCCTGCGACTCATCGT
>JAHJKV010000228.1 GCA_018822065.1 Pseudomonadota bacterium | reverse complement strand
GGGTGACCACACTGCGCAGGTCCATGTTCACCGTCAGTTCTACCCCCACGCCGCCGCTGAGGAGCGTGAGCCATCCCACGAGCCGAGAATCCGTGACAAGAATATTTATGTTGTTCATTGTTGATCAGTGTTGGCCAATTCGGGTTGATTTAGGTTTTATTATGTCCGCCTAGACATAGCATGCTACTCTACTTGACTTTTTTCCTGCAAGTGAGTGTAAAGTGGATTTTGATCTTCGGTCAATACAAGAATACAAAAGGAGCGTACGCATGAAACTCTTGCGCATCAACACCAAGACCAGGAAATTTTCTTTTGAGGAACCAGGGCCATATGCGGGCCTGGGGGGACGTGCTCTGACTTCGCGCATGGTACTCAAGGAAGTGCCTGCCAAATGCGATGCCCTCGGACCCGAGAACAAGCTGGTCATCGCTGCAGGCACGCTGACCGGGACGGCCTGCGCCAACTCCGGTCGCATTTCCGTGGGCGCGAAATCGCCCCTTACCGGCGGCATCAAGGAATCCAACTCCGGCGGGCAGTTTGCCCAGAAACTGGCCAAGCTTGGCATCGTCGGCATCGTCCTCGAAGACAAACCCGCGGACAACGCGCCGCTCATGACCATCGTCATCACCAAGGACGGCGTGACCATCAAGGACGCCGGGGACATCGCGGGCAAGTACACCTATGCCGCTGCCGAATCCCTGCTCTCCGCCTATGGCGACAAGGCTGCCCTGATGCTCATCGGTCCTGCGGGTGAAACCACCCGTCAGGCCGCTTCCATCCAGTTCACCGATCCCGAGGGCCGTCCGGCCCGCGCTGCCGGTCGCGGTGGCATGGGCGCCGTCATGGGTTCCAAGCGGGTCAAGGCCATCGTTCTCGACGACGCAGGCTGCGGCATGGTCAAGGCCGCCGACCCTGAGGCCTTCAAGGCTGCCAGCCGCAAATGGGTCGACATCCTCAAGGGTCATCCGGTCACGGCTGAGGGCCTGCCCGCTTTCGGCACTGCCATCCTGGTGAACGTGATCAACGAGGCCGGTGCCTTCCCCACCAAGAACTTCCGCGGGGGACGCTTTGAATTCGTCAACAACATCTCCGGCGAGACCATCGCCGAAACCATCGAGAAACGCGGCGGCAAGACCCGCCACGGCTGCCACACCGGCTGCGTGATCCAGTGCTCCCAAGAGTATCGCGACGCCGCGGGCAAATACCTGACCTCCGGTTTCGAATATGAGACCATCTGGGCCATGGGCGCCAACTCACTCATCTCCGATCTGGACCACGTGGCCACCCTGGACCGCACCTGCGACGAACTCGGCGTGGACACCATTGAGATGGGCTGTACCATTGCCGTGGCCATGGACGGCGGGCTCATTCCCTGGGGTGACGGCGAGGCCGCCATCGCCCTGCTCAAGAAGATTGGCACCGGCGACGCCGTGGGTGACTACATCGGCAACGGGGCGGGCGCGACGGGCAAGGCCCTGGGCGTTACCCGCGTGCCCGTGGTCAAGAACCAGTCCCTTCCGGCCTATGACCCGCGTGCGGTCAAGGGTGTGGGCGTGACCTACTGCACCACTCCCCAGGGTGCGGACCACACTGCTGGCTACGCGGTCTGCCAGAATATCCTCAAGGTTGGCGGCGACGTCGATCCCAAGGGCAAGGACGGCCAGATCGAGATCTCCAAGGCATTGCAGATCGCGACTGCCGCGGTTGACGCTGCCGGGCTCTGCCTTTTCGTGGCCTTCGCTGTGCTGGACAACGCCGACGGCGTCCCCACCATCGCAGACATGGTCGCCGCGCTCATCGGCGCGCCCTTCACCCCGGACGACGTGGTCAACCTGGGCATCGGCGTTCTGAAGGACGAACTGGAGTTCAACAAGGCTGCCGGGTTCACCGCAGCCGATGACCAACTGCCCCAGTTCTTCACCGACGAGGAACTCCCGCCCCACAACGTGAAGTGGGACTTCACCGCCGAAGAGATGCAGGCTGCCAAGGTCGAATAGCACTTCGACAACGAAGCAATATCAAGGCCCGGAGCGAGTGTTCCGGGCCTTTTGCGTCTATGGGCCGAAGACCGTGTTTTCGCAGGGGGTATAAGATTTCACGGAGTCGATGATATCGCCGAGGATGGTGTGCAGGTCCGGGAGCCAGGTCGCAGGGAGGAGCTGGGCCAGGGTCTGCCGAGCAGAGACCGTGGAGCCAGAAGCCAGGAAGGAGTGGGCTGCGGCGGCGATGGCGCGGGCGGCTCGTTCCGGGTCGCTGGTGTCCGGCGGCGTGTCCTCCAGATCGCTCTGGAATAGATGGTGAAAGGTTGGATTTTCGCCGGGTTTGTCCGGGCGCCAGCCCTCTTGAGGGACAAAGCGCAAGACACGGGTTGTTGGTTCGGCGATGCCTGGGGGCAAAAAGCGTTTGTCGTCAAGCATGTAATAGGCCAGGGACCAGTCCTCGGTATGGATCACCCAGCCCGTCTCGCCCTGCTCCATGGCCACGGGCGAGTGCGCCAAGTTGAGGGAGGTGAATATCTCGCGGGAGTCGCAGGAGGTGACCAGGGCCTCGCGGAAACAGCAATGCGTACCGCCCGAATAGGAGGAAACCAGGAGGCTGCGACAGCCGGGGCGGGGAAAATTCTCCATGATCGGACTCAGTTCCGCACCAGCGGGGGTGCTCTCCGCTTCCCAGAGTACCTGGCCCTCGCGGATGATGCGCACGGTGCTCATGGGAGAGGCGGGCACAAGTTCCGTCAGGAACAGCCCGAGGGGCATGGCCATGGGGTGCCTGTCCGACATGGGGGCGTCCGGCGAGTCCTTGACCTGGGCCGCTGCCGGCTGTGCGCAGAAAAGCGCTGCCAGGAGCAGTATGAAGAGATGAAAAGGACGTATTGCCGTGTGCATGCGATATCCTCAAGGGGAGTTGACTGCGATTATGGGAATGCCATGTTGCGTATGATTTGTCCACAGCATCTGGCCCGGTATTGACCGGGGACACGGCTTTCGGCACTATCCGGGCATGATTATCACACTGAAGGCATTTGCCACACTGCAGAAATACATGCCCGAGCATGCCGATGCCTACGAGGTCCCGGAGGGCACCACGGTTCAGGAACTCCTCGACCGGCTCGGGCTCTCGGATGACCAGGTCAGGCTGGTCTTCATCAACGGGGCGCACGTCTCCCTCCAGGCGGTCATCGCCGAAGGCGACCGGCTCGGGCTGTTCCCGGCTGTGGGGGGCGGTTGATGGGCATTCTGGAGGACGCGGTTTCTTCAGCAGCCACAACTCGCACTCTTTCCTGCGGCGTCCGGCGCATATTGGACCAGGCCGGAGTCGCAGCCGCTGCCGCCACGACAGGGCTCACCCTGCGCCAGATCGAGATCGCGGCCCTGCGCCAGGAGATCATCCCCGAACGCTACCTGCGAAATTTCGACTCCTACAGCTATGAACAGCAGATCCGGCTGCTGGAGGCCAGCGTGTTTATGGTTGGCCTGGGCGGTCTGGGCGGGCATCTGCTGGAGCTGCTGGCCCGGGCCGGGGTCGGGGCAATAACTGCCGTGGACGGCGATGTGTTCGAGCCCCACAACCTGAACCGGCAACTGTTGTCCAGCATGGATTTCGTTGGCCGCCCCAAGGCCGAGGCCGCCGCCCTGCGCGTGGCCGCCATCAACCCCTCGGTCCGTTTTCTGGCCCACCATAGCTATCTGGAAGTGGCCACAGACGGCGCAGTGGCAGACCCGAAGCTACGCGAGGCCCTGGAGAGCGCCACGGTCGTGGTGGACGCTCTGGGCGGCTTGAAGGATCGCCTCGGCCTCCAGAACGCAGCAGCCCGCGCCGACCTCCCTCTGGTCACCGCAGCCATCGCAGGCGGATCAGGCTTCGTGGCCACCGTCCTCCCCGGCCATCCCGGCCCGGCAGACTTCCTGGGTGCTGGCGACGCCGACGAAGACCAACTCGGCACCCCCGCCCCAGCAGTAGCCCTCACCGCCTCCCTCCAAGCCAACGAAGTCCTGCGCATCCTGCGCGGCAAAGGCCCCTCCCTGGCCGGAAAGATGCTGCTCTTTGATCTGACGGCGAATACCTTTGAGACGGTGACGTTATAAACGTTGCGCCCTCCAAAACCAAAAAAAACCGCCACCCGTGACCCGGATGGCGGTTTTTGAATTTGATTGTCTCAATCCGGTCTAGTGGCTGCTCCACTTCTCGCGGATGGCCAGGATGGTGTCCTTGATTTCGAAGAAGGCTTCGACCACGGCGGGGTCGAAGTGGGTGCCGGCGTCTTCCTTGAGGATGGCGTCGACCTTTTCCTCGGGCCAGGCATCCTTGTAGGAACGCTTGGAGCACAGGGCGTCATATACGTCAGCCAGGGCGCAGATGCGCGCGGGCAGGGAAATGTCCTCGCCGGATACGGGCTTAGTGTTCAGTTCCTTTATGTCTTTGTAATCATCGCCGATATCTCCTGGATATCCCTTACCGTTCCACTTTTGGTGGTGGTGCAGGGCGATGTCCCGGCAGAGGTCATCGAGTTCCGAGGTGGAATTGGCAAAGAGCGCGGCACCATAGACCGTGTGCCACATCATGGTGGCAAACTCCTCTTCGTCCAGCTTGCCAGGCTTCTTGAGGATGGCGTCGGCGATGCCTACCTTGCCCACGTCGTGCAGCATGGCGGCCAGACGGATGATGTCCTTCTGGCGTTTGAGCTCCATCTCTTCCATGCCTGATTTCTGCATCATGTGATGGTAAATCTCGGCGGTATAGGACCCAACGCGCATGACGTGAGCCCCGGTCTCGGAGGGGTCGCGCATCTCGGCCATCTTCATCATCCGCAGGATGAGCTCGCGGGTCATGATGCCGCGTTCGATGGCAACCGAGGCGTGGGAAGCGAAGAGCGGTGCATGCTGCACGTCCTGTTCGCAGAAGGGCTGCACCTCCCCATCGTCGTTCTTGGCGTTGATCAGCTGCATCACGCCCACGATGTCGCCCTTGAGGGTGACCAGGGGGATGGTCAGGATGGAGCGGGTGCGATAGCCGGACTCCTTGTCGAAGGACCGGTTGAAAGAATAGGGCAGATCCGCATCCAATTCGTAGGCGTCGTCCAGAACCAGGGTCTGTCCCTTGAGGGCGGAATACCCCACGATGGATTTTTCGTTGATGGGCACCCCGAAACTCGCATACACTTGCTTGTTGACACTGCCCTTTTGGAAGAGCGTGTCATTGTGCACGTAGCTGAACTTGAGGGTCTGATCCTCCACGAGAAAGATGGATCCGGCGTCTGCGCTTGTCATCTGGCGCGCTTCATAGAGGATGCGGTCGAGGATCGTGTCCACGTCCTTGAGGTGGTTCAAATCCTCAATGACCTTCATGATATTATGAACGACATCCACAGGCTTCTTGCAAACGAGCGTCACGGGCGGCTCCATGGGGTTGACGTTGGCGGACAAGTCCGACAACAGTTCTTCTGTCCTTGATAGGAGCCATTACTTTCTTCTTGAAGAGAAATCCAGAGATCGG
>JAHJKV010000227.1 GCA_018822065.1 Pseudomonadota bacterium | reverse complement strand
CCCACGGCGGGCAATTCGACAAAGACTAGGTCGCCAAGCTGTTCCTGGGCAAAGTCGGTGATGCCCACGGCGGCGACTTCGCCGGCGATTTTGGCCCACTCGTGGCTCTTGGCGTACAACAGATCGTTGGGATTCATGGTGTCCTCCTTGGGGGAAGGTTGTGTTTGAAAAATCGCTCTCCCTTTAGCATCCTTGTACCGGGAAGGTAAGCTCGCTGGCTGCCGTCTCCCCGAATGATGAACGGTAATGGTGGGGGCAGGCGGAAGCATATTCGTCTTTGCGACGCAGGGGGCTTCAAGGGGCCGTGAAAACGATGGGCCATGATGCCACGGGCGGGACCGAAATGAAAGAGGGAAGCGGCTTTGACAGACCGGTTGGCGTAGCAATACGTATAGAGACCGGAGAGCGTCCTGGACGGGAGAGAATAATCTTCATGGGGGCGAGGCGGTAACCGAGAGAGGGCTCGGGTGTTTGCCGTCATGGCCCTGGGAGTTGCGGCCTGGCTGTGGCGGCGATCGGTAGACAACACTGGACACCGGCTATTCGCAGGGAGTATTTGTCGGACAGGATTGGTCCGGCCTGAATTCTGGCTGGTGAACCATGAATGTGCGGGTGGCTGGGTAGTGGGCGGTGCAACCTGTAGGAGGGTGAAATGCGTTTGTTCGTGGTATTGGCAGGACTGATGATCTCCGGCTGTTTGGGGACACTGGCCCTGGCTGAGGAGGCACCGAACTGTTCGGGCACCCAGACTGAGATGAACATCTGTTCAGGCACTACTCTGGACAACGAGAACGCCACCCTCGATCTGTGGTACCGGCGAGCCCTGAAAAAGGCGCAGGATGACGAGGCACGGGCATTGTTCACCGCGGCGCAGCAGGCGTGGGAGAAGTTTCGCAAGACCCAGTGCGCCCTGGAAGCGGATGAGGCACGCGGCGGCAGCATGGCCCCGCTCATCGAGTCGGCCTGCCTAACCCATTTGGCCCGGGGGCGGATTGTGGAGTTGCAAAGCCGGGTGGTCAACGAGTTCGGGGGCGGACCAGCCTGGCCTGAAAGCCTTTCCCGGATGCTCATGATCGCGGGCGAGGTCCTGCCGGAGAGCATCTTCTGGCTTCCCTCGTCTGTGGTCGAATCAGATCTCGACGGCGATGGGGCCTATGACATCGCCGCCATCGGCATCAATCCAGGCAACTACACCGAGCCGGAGTCCACGGTGATACTGATCGTGGCCGCGTCCGGAAGCGAGAACATCGCCTGGACCTACATCCCTGTGAGCGAGGACGGACTGTGCGCCGAGAGCGTGATGCTCGGCGTGGACTACCCGGAGGGCGAACTGCCGTATCTGGTGGTGGATGACGGGGCCTGCGACGCCTTTCGTTTCCGCCTGAACCCGGATCAGGAGACCCTGGAGTTGTTTCGGAATTAGCTCACCCAAACCGCGCAGTCGCCTCGGCATCAATCCGGCGTGACAGACTTCAGACAAGAAAAAGGCCGTTCCTCGTCAGATGAGGAGCGGCCTTTTGCTGTTTGAGCGCGTTGGAGGCTAGGACTGGCGCTTCTTGCGGAAGCCAGCCAAGCCCAGGAGGCCGGAACCGAGGAGCCAGGCGGCTGCCGGAATCGGGGTGGTGCCGGTGAAGGGCACATGGTTCTGCTGCATGCCGCCCTCAAAGGAGCTGGCGATGGTCGTGCCCCAGATGACGCCGGAGTTCCCGGTCACGTCGGCCAGGGGGGCGAGGATGGAGCCGCGCACGGCAATGCCGGACAGCGTGAGATCCGTCGCCTCGTAGAAGTTGAACAGCACCTTGTCGTTTAGGCTGGCAAGGCCCTCCATGTTCATGTTGGTCAGCCCGGTGACTTCGCCGGAGACATTGATGATCACGGTGGCGCCGTCGCCGATGTTGCTCAGGGAAAGACCCCAGGAGGCCAGCAACTCGTCGCCGCTGACATTGAAAATCTGCGTGTTGCTGTCGCCGTTTCCGGTCAGGGTCAGGCCGCCCCAGTTGTTGGCCACCGTGCCGGTGGGCTTGCGCACGGACAGTCTGGAGGAGGCAGCGGTGATGCGCTGCTGCACGGCACCGAAGTCGAAGGGCATGGCCTGGTTCGTATAGACACCGCCGTCCGCGACGTTCGCATGACCCAGGGTCGCGCTGCCACCGACCAGGGCCTTGCCGTAAACCCGGCCTGAAGTGTATGTCAGGTCGCCGCCGACAACCAGGACGGTCGCGCTTTGGTCGTAGGGGAGCTTGTCGCCCACGCTGTAGCCGGAGAGGTAGGTGTCGCCGCCAACGGCCAGCCGACCCTCAGTGTCCGAGGTGCCGGAGAAGTTGCCGAAGACGAGGGTATTGAACGAGTCTTCGATGCTCAGCCCGAAGATGTCCGCATGGGCCGCCGGGGCGGAGAGGAGCAGGAACAGGGCTATGAATAGAGCGATCTTACGCATGATATTTCCTTGCAATTCTGGTTATTCTTTCCGGTTTTCTGGTCGCGTGCTCGAAAAAGCAATTTCCGTACCCGCAAGACGCGTTTCCCCAAAAAGATCAGAGTTCATACTTTCTTATAAATTCTAAAACCCTGAACAGGTATCAGGCAGGAGTATGAACCGGGTCAGTCTTTTAGCGTATTTTTGACGTGGCGGGCGCGGGGGAGAGCAAGGCGGCTCCAGGGAGGCTCTCCGCTTTGTATCGATGTTAAATCGATATCCCCTTGAGTTGTTTTTGAATCCATGTCAAAATTGTGTGGGCTGATGGAAGGCATGTCTGCATGTCGGAGGGAGTATGGCCTTTCCAAGGTCCTTGTGACGGGCTTAATGCTCTGGAGGAAGATCGAGATGATGAATCATCTGGGCAAGCTTCTCATCCT
>JAHJKV010000226.1 GCA_018822065.1 Pseudomonadota bacterium | reverse complement strand
GAGACAGACGACGTTCTTTGCCCATAAAACGATACTTGAACCGCCACCACTTGCCCCCGCTGGGGGCAACTTCAAGATAGAGCCCTCCGCCATCAAATAGGCGCTTGGGCTTTTGCTCCGGCTTAACGTTTTTAATCTCAGTGTTTGTCAAAGGCATGGGGGCAACTCCTGGCTGTTTTGGAGGCGTTTTCCACTGTTGCCCCCATAGTTGCCCCAAGTTGCCCCCGGATGTCAATGTGCTGCATTGGATGATATTGGACCACCATAAAACAAAAAGCCCCGCGTTTGCGGGGCCTTCTGGACAACATGGGGTTTGTTTGGATGCTCACTTGGTGGAGGCGGGGGGAATCGAACCCCCGTCCGAAAATGATTGGCTCGAAGCGTCTACAGGTTTAGGACCGGATTAGTGTCTCGCTCTCTGGATTGACCCGGCCCAGACGGCCAGAGAGCCAACCTTTGTTGAGTTTCGGACCTCCGCCCAAAGGTGAAATGGAGGTCCTATCCCGAGGGGGGTCGTCAGCGATCGATGGGTTTATCGGGCGTAACTCCCAAGGTGCCGCTGGAGTCATGCTCCAGGACCACAGTGCCTAAATTAGGCGGCCATGGCGTATGCGTAATCATCGTTGGCAATTGTATGCCTGGCAGAAATTGATAACGGGGCCAACTGCCATCCCCGACCTGCAACTGCGGCCTCACGATCTCCGTCGAAACCAGTGCGCCCCCATGTCAGTATGAGAAAGAACCATGAACCGACTCAAAGGTATTCGCTTTGAGGTAGGCTTCAGTTAATCACTTCGCCTGGGATTAGCAAGGGGCAGGGGAGGTATAATCTGTATCGTGCCTCAGCCTTGGCGCGGATTTTTAACCCCGCAGTTTAATGTTGGGAAGAGACCATGTCCCCAGTGTTTCAGTTGAGCGCGAATATCGCTTTTGCTGTGCAAAAGAATTGACATAAATCCTGTTTTTACTCCCTTGATTGAGGTAATATGCATAAGAATCAATCCAGGGAGGAGCGATGTCGATCAAAGTCAAAATGATGGTGGTGTATGGATTGATCATTTGTTTCAGTCTGTTGAACGTCGCTGTGTTCATGCTCAACGATCAGAGCGCGGCGACCGTTGCTATCAATACGGCAGGCAGGCAGCGAATGCTCTCCCAAAAGCTCACCAAGGAAGCTTTGATCATCCTTGCCGAACCCATGCAAAATCGCCAGGCCACTTTGGCCTTGCTGCAAAAGACTCGAGAGCTGTACAACCGCTCCCTGGATGCTCTGGACCAGGGTGGGGATATCGACCTTGGGCATGTTCCTCCCACGCAAACCAGTCGTTCTCGGGTAGAGTATGACAAGCTGAGGCAGATTTGGTCCGCCTTCGCACCCCATTGCGATATCCTGGTCGATCCGTCGTCCAGTGAGGAAGCACTGACCCAGGCTGTTGCAGCCATGCGGGAGGCAGACCCCGGCTTACTGCTGCAGGCAAATATCCTGACCAGCACTCTGGCCCAAGATTCACGAGATATGGGCGATCGCATGTGGATCTTCCAGTTCCTGGGCAACATGGCCCTGCTTGCAGCGATTCTCGGAGCGCTTTTCTTCCAGAATTTCCCGATGGTTCGGCGCATGCGCCTCTTGGCCGAGATCGCCGAGCGTAATACCATCGGTCTTTCCAGTCGCACCGAACTGCGCACCCTGGTCGTCAAGGACGAACTCGGGGTGATCGCCGAATCCTTCCTCAAACTTCAGGAAATCCAAAAGCAACGCGTCAAGCTGGCTCAGGACATTGCCGGCGGCGACCTGACCGTAGAAGTGAATATCCTTTCCGAGTATGATGACCTGGGCAGGGCCCTGGACGCAATGGTCACGAATTTGCGGAGTATCATTCGCAAGGTTTCGGACTTTTCGACCCAGGTTTCCTCTGGAGCGTCGCAGGTTTCCGATACCAGCCAGGACCTTTCCCAGGGGTCCAGCACCCAGGCTTCGTCCCTTGAGGAGATCGCCAGTTCCATGAGCCAGATTGCTTCCCAGGCCCGGACCAATGCTGAAAACGCATCCCGGGCCACCACGATGACCACCGAAGTGACGGAAGTCGTTGGTCGGGGACGACAGTCCGGGGTGGAAATGGCAGGATTCATGGGCGAGATTTCCGAAGCCAGTGAACAGGTTTTCAAGATCATCAGGGTGATCGATGAGATAGCATTTCAGACCAATCTCTTGGCCTTGAATGCGTCCGTGGAGGCGGCCAGGGCTGGAAGACATGGGAAAGGCTTTGCCGTGGTTGCTGAAGAGGTTCGAAACCTGGCCACGCGCAGCGCCAAGGCAGCCCAGGAAACATCGGTACTGATTCAAAACGCCATCGACAAGGTGGCATCCGGCCTGAGCCAGACCGAGATTCTGGACCAGGGTTTTGCAGAAATCGTCAACTCGGCGTCCCAGGTGGCAGAGTTGGTCGCACTGATCGCCATCTCCAGCACCGAGCAAGCTGAAGGGGTGGGCCATGTGAACG
>JAHJKV010000225.1 GCA_018822065.1 Pseudomonadota bacterium | reverse complement strand
CTACCCGGAGCGTCTTGGCGTCTGTCTGGACACCTGCCACGTCTTTGCTGCCGGATATGACCTGCGCACCGCTCCTGGCGTGGCCACCATGTTGGACGCCTTCGAGGCCATCCTGGGTCTGGATCGTTTGCAGTTTCTCCACCTCAACGACTCAAAGCATCCCCTGGGTTCCAAAAAAGACCGTCACGAACATATCGGTCAGGGCGAGATCGGCATCGAGGGCTTCCGGGCGTTGGTGAACGACCCCAGGATCGCCTCCCTGCCCATGACCCTGGAGACCCCCAAAGAAGACGACCTGGAGGATGACCGGGTCAACTTGGCCCTGGTGCGCTCCCTGGTCGAATCCTGAGCCCCCCCCAAAAAAACACAGCAGCCCGGCCACAATGGCCGGGCTGGTGGTTTCCGCCGTCAGATGACGACGTATGAGGAGGAGGGATGTGGGTTGTCTATTCGTTGTTGCTGCACTCACCGGGGTCGGCGCAGCGCCAGGTGAGTTCCTTCAAGAGCATGTCGAAATGGGGCACCACGCCGGTGGCGGCCCCGCAGTGTTCGCAGGCCCCCTTGGGGCGTTCGCCTGTAAAGAAGTTGATCTTCCTGAGTTCGTCTGAAAAGAGCGACACGTAAGAGAACATGGGATGTTCGCTGTGGCGTTTCTTGTCGCGTGATTTGAGCTTGCCGTCCTTGTTCACCGAGACGTTGATGGTGCGCACCTTGTCGATGACGCCTTCCTTCTTGTCCATGACGAATTTAACGGGCTCGGTCCAACGACACACGATGCGGTTTCGTTGCGGGTTGTAGAGTAGTGTCATGTTGTGTTCTCCGTTCGGCTGTCCGTTTCACTCAGGCATGCATAGAACAACGCAGCAAACTGCGTCATGCGCCGGGACGAGGTTCGGTCGAGTGGCCGGGCGGAGTGCCCGGGGAGAGCGGCGGTCGGCGAGGCGAGGTTCAGTGGTCGGCCGTTTCCGCCTGCAAAATCAGCGTGAGAAGCGTGTCCAAATTACCGGGACATCCCGGTGCTCCCTGTGCGTGGGTGGGTCATCCCCACACAAGAAATAGAGTAATACACCAAGCGGCAGAGTCAACGCCGTGGCAGTAAAACAAATGTAAAAACGGGAGATAATAACTGGTTATTCGCGAATAGTGCGTCTTCGCAGAACAAAGATGCCGGACA
The DNA here is from genome assembly GCA_018822065.1 of Pseudomonadota bacterium. Lineage (GTDB taxonomy): Bacteria > Desulfobacterota > Desulfovibrionia > Desulfovibrionales > Desulfovibrionaceae > JAHJKV01. The sequence goes on along the minus strand of JAHJKV010000225.1, from coordinate 5,809 downwards.
GGCCAGGCGCGAGGAGCCAGAAGGCGGCAGGCAGCGGCGTGGAGGCGGTGGCCAGGAAGGCATGGTAGTCTCCTTCGGCAGTCATGCCCATGCCGACGATCTGACCTGAGTCATTGATGTCGAATGCGGCGAAAAGCATGGCCAGGGGAGAGCCCGGCGCGATCAGGGAGTTCATGTCCTGTGCCGTGCCCGTTGCCGGGTCATAGACGAAGGCGTGTGCTTCCCCGCCTCCAACGACTCCATAGCCCACGATCATTCCAGTGTTGTTGATGGCTTCAGCACTTCCAATGGGGTTGGTGGGCTCATCAAGTCTCGTCACGGTGCCGTTTTCCCAGAGGAAAGGTTCAAAAAAGCCGTCATTGTTGAAATCGGCGTTGCCGACGACCTGCCCGAGGTCATTGATGTCTCGCGATTCGGACTGGAAAGAGCCGACTCCGGAAAGCAGGGAGGCAGTTCCATTCTGCCAGATGGTGGCATGCCAATCGTTTGGAGATTGCATTAAACGACCAACGGTTTGACCGTTGCTGTTGATACTTACGGCAGTACCAGCCACGTATCCAGATGTATCGAGAAGAGCAGGTGCACTAGAGTTCCAGATGGTAGGTAGCGGGATGTCGCTTCCGGAAGTGGTGGAGAATCCGACGATCTGACCGGACTGGTTGATGTCGAATGCCCTGGAAAAGGAACCGCCAAGAGAGGACAGGGGGGTTAAGGAGCCGGTTGCAGTGTTCAGGGTGTAAGCTGTGTTGGAACCACTGGAACTGACGGAGTAGCCAGCGCTGATCCCCAAGTCATTGATGGAGGTGAGCATGCCGCTGGTGTATCCCGGCAGGGTGTGGTCCACAGGGCCGGAACTTGTGAATTCTGTCGCCCTGCTGACTGGAGTCGCGTTGTCCGCTCCGCCGACGATCTGGCCGGAGCCGTTGATGCCGACAGCCAGGGAATCTGTCCCGACTAGGATGCCCAGGTCGGTGATGGTATAGGTTCGCGCCGTGGCGGGCAGAGCGGAGGACAGGGTCAGAACCAGACCAAAGGCCATAACAAGAGTGAGGCGGCGCAGGCGTTTCATGTGTGTTCCCGTTTGATATCAAGCGGCGATCGATATCAGATAGTTACATAGGATATCAGTGAATACATGCATATTAAAGGCAGGGCAAGTGGAAATGTGATATCTGAGAGAAAGTAAGATGCTTTTGTGGGACTCCTGTTTCCCCTCCTCTTGCCAAGGCTTCTGGAGCGCAGTAAACGGCCCTGATGCAGGAACACCTCTGGTCGCTGATCGTTTCCGGTACGGTCCTTGGATTCTGGGCGGGCATCGCGCCTGGGCCGCTTTTGACCCTGGTTATCACCGAGACCCTCTGTTTAGGTCCCCGGGCCGGGGCCAAGGTCGCGGCCGCGCCGCTGATCACCGATTTCCCGATCATCGCTGTGACCGTGTTCGTCCTGGCCGGGATGTCCCAGGTTTCCGGTCTTCTGGCCGGGGTTTCTTTTGCCGGGGCCGGGGTGCTCCTCTGGCTCGCCTGGGACTCGTTCACCACAACCCCGCCTGAGGTGGAAGTCGGATGTCGTCCTGACCGCTCCCTGGGCAAGGGGGTGCTGACCAATTTTTTAAACCCCCACCCCTATCTCTTCTGGCTCACCGTTGGGGCGCCTCTGCTCTTTTCCGCCCACGAGGCCGCAGGTGTTCTCGGCCCGATCCTGTTCCTGGCCGCCTTCTACGTCGTGCTCGTGGGAGCCAAGCTCGGGGTGGCCCTGCTCACCGCCCGTTCCCGCTCCTTCCTCACCAGCCGGGTCTACGTCTGGCTCCTGCGCGGGCTCGGTCTGCTCCTGGTCCTGTTCGCCTTCCGCTTCCTGCACGAGGGCTGGGTGTTACTGGCTGGCTGAACCGCCTGTTTCCGCAGGCAGGGTGTCGAAACCCACGTTGATCCGTTGCAGTTGTCCCTTCCCGATGTTGATGAATTCCGGGATGACCGAGGCCAGGCCGGGCATCCAGCACCTGCGTGCGGCAGGCCAGGATCCGATAATTACAGAAGAAAGGCGCACAGAGCGAAAAACATCATTCGCACGGCATGCACGTTCATATTGCCCCCCGTGGCGGTTTGGTTCATGAAAACACGGCCCGCCCAGGAGGACGGGCCGTGAGGACCATTATTGCAGTTTGGTGGGCGTTGGTGCGCCTTTGTTTACGGATATTCCGTCCAGTCGTGCCTTGTCGTTCTCCGAGACGCCTCCTTCCGAGCTTGGGACTTGCCCCGGAGTAGCGGTCACGGCTGCTCCGGGTTCGATGAGGTCCACGGTGGTGGCTTCTCCCCCACCGCTTTCTTCGACCTTGTCGATGGCCCGTTTGACCCCGGTGAAGGAGGATTTGGCTTCCTTGGACGCAGTAGAGCCTGAGCTCCCTCCTTCTGAACTGCCTCCACCCCCACCGCCGCCGCTGCAATCAGCGAAGGCGAGTCCCGTGGTGAGCGCCACGGCGAGCAACACACTGATTATGAAGAGCAGTATCTTGTTTGTTCTATGTGTTTTGTTCATGAGTTACCCCCTGGTATCGCCCCTAGGGAGCGCACTGGTATTGTTCTTGGTAGTCTTTGATCTTGGTGACTTGCCGCTCAATATTTTTCTTGGCGATGAAGTCCATGCCGCCCTTCACCTCGGAATATGCCTTCTCATTCTTCGTGAGTGCCTCGGCAAGGGTGGTGCAGAGTTCACTCTTGTCTGCGGCGCTCAGGCCGCCGGCAGCAGTCTGAATGTCGGTATACGAGGCAGGACCGCCTTCGTAGAGCATGACCACTTCATGATCGGGGTCGGCCAGGATTCCCAGTTCGGTGCCTCGGATGCCTATGGTGCCCAAAGGCGTGGAGGCCTGGAACTTCTCCGGGTTTTCATTGAGCACGGCGCTTGTGATGATCCGTGCCGTGCCGGTCAGAAATGCCATGTCAAAGGTGCCGCCCTTATCCGGGGTATAGACGTCATTGATGGCAACCTCGGTTTTTTCGGACAGGGCCAGCACCGTCTTGTCGATGAACATGATCTGGCTTGTGCTTTCCGGGCCGGTTTTGACCTTGTCTGCCGCCCAGATGGGCAGGTCAAATGCTCCGGCTTTCACTTCGCCGTCCGGGCAGATTACCTCGACCTGTCCTTGGGCTGTTTGCACATACCCCACTGGATCGCTGTCGTTGGCCATGCACGGCATGGCCAGGACCGTCAGCAGCAACAACAGGCTGCCCGTTGTCAGAAACATTGTTTTCAACCGCATTGTACACCTCCCATGCTTGTATAATCGTAGCGAAACACAAGTTCCAATGTAATTATAATGTCAATCTCATGGAGTCAGGAGAGAGGTCCCGTTCACCACCTCCCAAGTGAGTGCCCACACTCTCCTGAGCGTCAACGACTTCGAAAGTATGTTCTTATTATGTCAACTTGGAAATTGTTTCAAGGAGTCGTTCCCTTGAAATGGGCTTGGTCAGGAATTGGGTGCAGCCAGCATCCAGGCAGGCATCACGGAATTCATTGAAGGCATGGGCCGAGAGGGCCAGGATAGGCACGCGCGGGTGTCCGTTTCGGGCTTCCAGTTCGCGAATGCGCCGGGTTGCCTCCATGCCGTCCATGTTTGGCATGCGGATGTCCATGAGCACCAGATCGTAGCGGGTGGAGGCGCACATGCGAACAGCCTCGACACCGTCCGTGGCCACGTCCAGCTTGATCGGGGTGTCGTGCAGGAAGAGTTGGACCAGTTGACGGTTGTCTTCCATGTCTTCGGCCAGGAGCATCCGGAGGGGGCGGATCGTTGGAGGGCTGGCCGCGACCGGGAGAGACTCCGGGGTTGAGCTGTGTTCGTTTCCGGCAGGGGGCAGGTGGACCTGGAAGGAAGTGGAGGTGCCGTTGCCCTGGGAACTGCTTATCTGGATGGTGCCGCCCATGAGTTGTACCAGCCGCTTGCAAATGGCCAGGCCCAGTCCGGTGCCGCCCGCCTGGATGTTCATGTCCGAATCCGCCTGGGTGAAGGCGTCGAAGATGGTTGGCAGCTTGTCCGCAGGAATGCCGATGCCGGTGTCCTTCACGGTGAAGACCACCCAATGATCTTTGTCCTGCCTCGTCTCGGATGTGAGCAGGATGTCCACGGAGCCTCGGGTCGTAAATTTGATGGCGTTCGACACCAGGTTCATGAGGACCTGCATCAGTTTGGGCGCGTCACCCAGGCGCAAAAACGAGGTGTCCACATCGATCTTGGTGGCGAGAGTCAGGCGTTTGCCCAGCGCCCCGACCCTGGCAGCCTCGGCCACGTCGCGGACTAGGCCCTCCAGGGCAAAGGGGGCGGGGTGCAACTCCACTTCCCCCGCTTCGATCTTGGAGAAGTCCAGGATGTCGTTGATCAGTTCCAGGAGGTGCTCCCCGGAGCGTCGGGCGGAGGCGAGGTAGCGATGCTGTTCCTGGCTGGTCTCCGTCCCCTCCAGCAGTTCGATCATGCCGAGCAAGACGTTCATAGGGGTGCGGATCTCGTGGCTCATGACCGCCAGGAATTCGCCCTTGGCCTTGCCGGAGGCCTCTGCAGTTGCCTTTTCCAAAATCAGGGCCTCGGCGTTTCGCCGGGCGGTGGTGTCCTGGATGACCCCCACGATGCCTGTGGGGTTTCCCTGGGAATCGACAACTCGGCGCTTGACCACGTGAAACCACCTGTCCTCGATCTGCTCCTCGGTTACGGCCACTCCGATTTCCAATGCCTCCTGGTCGCTGACCTTGCAGCTATCGGCGAGGTCGCCGGGCATCAGTTCGTGGTCCGTCTTGCCGATCATCTCCTCCGCCGGGATTCCGAAAATGGGTTCGTGGGCCTTGTTGGCAATGATGTAACGCAACTCGTTGTCCTTGAAAAAAATCAGGTCTCCCGAGGAGTTGATGACGGTCTTGAGTTGGGTCTGCTGCACGAGGATGGCTGCCTGTTGCTCTGAAGCCTGGATGATCTTGTCCCGCAGGGAACCGACCATGCTTTCCATGGCCAGCTTCAGCTGTTGGAATTCCCCCCGAAATTCCGTGTCCAGGCGATGTTCGAGGTCGCCCTTGGCAATGGCGCTGGCGTGGTCCTGCAATGTGGTGATGGGTCGCCGAATCAGTGTGGAAAAGGAAAAATACATGGCCGAGATGATCAGCACGATCCCCACTCCGGCAAGCAGGATCATGACATTGTCGGCTTTGGCGATCATGTAGGCCATGGAGGACATGGGGATGGAGACGATCTCGGCGGACTCGACCCGATCCACTAGGCGGGGCTGTGCATCGAAGGCATAGGCGTCCTGCAGTTCTTCTGGGGCGGCGGATTTGTCCGAGTGGCAACTGATGCAGCTGGGTTGGTTCACCTCGCCGATGGCAATGATGAAGTTGTCCACTCCGCCCACATCCCGGATTCCCCGCCATTCCAACGGTTCGCCCTGTTGATGTTTTTTGTCGAGGATGCGGATCAGGTCGGCCTCGATGGGCGTGGCTAGGTTATTGCTATTCAGGGGCTTGGTAGAGGCGATGCGGAAGCTGATGTCGCTGCGATATTCATAGGGTATCTTCTGGAAAACGCCGCGGGCCGCAAAGGAGGTGGACTGCAGAGGGGTGAGAAAGCGTTCCTCACCCATGAGTCGAGTGGCCTCCGGTCGGACCACGGTTCGGAAGTGTTGCCGAACGGCTTTCATGGCGTAGAGCAGGATGGTCGCCTTTTCCTGATACTGCCCGTAGATTTCCCGTTCGAGAACGGTTCGGGATATGATGCCGATGGCGGTCACACACACCAGGATGATGCTGCAACTGATGAGGAGGAACTGCT
>JAHJKV010000224.1 GCA_018822065.1 Pseudomonadota bacterium | reverse complement strand
ATCAATAACGATCTCTGGAAGATGGTGCGCTATGCCAAGGACAAGCTCGGCGGTGACATCCTGGTCAGCACCAATGGCAACGGTCCCTACTCCGGGGAACTGGTTCCAAGCGGCATAGACAAGGTGAAGATTGCCATCGACTCCACGAAACAGGAGCAATACCAGCGCTATCGTCAGCATGGGAGCATCGACAAGGTCATCGAGTTCACCCGGAAGATCGCCCAGGACAAGCAGAAGCGGGGCAGTCAGACGCCAAAGCTCATTTGGCAGTACATAATGTTCGACTTTAACGACTCGGACCAGGAGCTGCTCGACCTCCAGAACCAGGCCAGGGAGATTGGCGTCAACGCCCTGCGGATTGTCTACACCCGCTGCAATAATTATTCGCAAAAGCTGGTGAAAGACTTCCCGGTGGCCTTTGACGATATCGATTTCTTCCAGATCAAACAGGAGTCGCTGCTCACCGTGCAGACAGCCAAAGCCCGTCTGGCAGAGGCCCAGGGCCTGGTTGGCAGCGTCGAGCTTGCCAAGGCCGCTTCCAGTTGCATCGCCTTGATCAACGACACGTACAAGCGCCTGCTTCTGGGGGTGGAAACCTATCGTGACCTGCTTGATGCGGTCTACAATCCGCAGGAATTGCTGCGTAGCGGTGCCCGGTCACTCCCTGCGGAGGAGGCCAGAGCACTCTATGACACCGTGGTTGCCGCATTCTTCACCCTGGTAGAGATTTATGGCAGGATGGACAAGGCTGATCATGCTGGCAAATATTTAAAGTTCATGGGAAAAGTAGGGATGGTGACAGTGTGACCAAGGTTGGTGCGATCATCCTGGCCCGGATGGGGTCTTCAAGATTGCCGGGCAAGGCTCTGGTTCCCCTGTGCGGTATACCCGTGCTGGAGCATGTGGTGCGGCGTCTTGAGCGCGTGGAGGGCCTCACCGAGGTGGTGGTCGCGACCACCATGGCCCCTGAGGACGATGTCCTTGAGCATTTTTGTCAGGGCTGGAACACCTCCTGCTTCCGGGGCAGTGTCTCCAATGTGCTGGAGCGATGCCTGGGTGCCGAGGAGGCCCATGGCCTGGACGTGGTGATCCGCCTGGGTGGCGACTCCCCCCTGGCTGATTCGATGGTCATTGGCAGGATGCTTTCAAGATTCAAGGAAAATCAGCCGGATTATCTGAGTAATACCCTTGCCAGGAGTTTCCCTCTGGGCCTGGATGCCGAAATTTTCGCGGCTGGTGTTTTCCGGCGTATCAGCGAGATCGTCCGTGAACTGCCCGAGCCCGAGCGACGCAGCAACGAAGAGAACGTGGTGCCCTACCTGCACCAGCATCCTGAAATATTTAAGCTCCACTCGTTTGAGGAGCCACCGATTTTCCCTGAGGCCCGGCTGACCCTCGACTCTCCCGCCGACTTTGTGCTCATCGAGAAGATATACGAGGCGCTCTTTCCTGGGCAGCCTGCTTTCGGCCTGTCGGAAATCGAAGGGTTGCTCAAGACCAACCCGGAGTGGCTGAAGATCAATAGCGGCGTGGTCCCGGTCAGCGGTTTCTGGACCACGAGTGAGAAGCAGCGGTTTGAAAAACAGTACGGGCGGCACCATGGCTGAGAGCGGATATCTCACCGGCATTGCCGGGTGCGGCCGGATCGGAAGTCTCTACGACGAGCAGGGGAATGGCTCAGGGGTCTATACCCACGCGGGCATGTATGCCGCAACGGACGGGCTGCGCCTTGCATGCCTTTCGGACCCGGACAGCACGCGGTTGGCCGAGAGCGGCAGGTATTGGGGTTGCGCAGAACTTTTCCCCGATGTGGCGACGATGCTGGCGCAGTGCCCGGTGGATATCCTGAGCGTGACCACGCCGGACCAGACCCATGAGACGGTGATCCGGTCCGCCCTTGGGGCAGCCAGACCGCCCAGGATCATCCTGGTCGAAAAACCCCTGGCCGAAAATGCTGCCGCAGCCGAGGCCCTGCTTCAGGATGCCACTGCCGCCGGAGTCACGCTCCTTGTCAACTACGTGCGCCGCTGGGACCGCATGCACCGCAAGGTGCGCGAATTTCTCCGTTCCGGTGGTCTTGGGGAGATTCGCTGGGTCACGGGCTATTATGTGCGTGGCATGCGCCACAACGGGTGCCATCTCGTGAATCTGATGCGCTTCATGGTTGGTGACATGGAGCGGCTTGAGCCGCTGGGGGCCAGAGAGACCGGAAGCCTGCCGGGAGACTCCAGCGTCCATGCGCGGGTTGTTTTTTCCAGCGGGGCGGAAGGAGTGCTCGTGGCTCTCGATCAGCCTGGATATGCCTTTAGTATCTTTGACTTGGATTTTTTTGGCACCAAAGGACGATTGCGGCTGACCGCTGACGGCAGCCGTGCGGAAATACACCCGGTCCGAAAGGACCCCCGTTTTCCTGGTTTCAACACCCTGAACCCAGAGCCGACAGTGTTAGCGTCCACCTATGAAACCGCCATGCTGGAGGCGGGCAAGGGGCTGCTCGGGATGTTGAACAACCCGGAAGAGCGGCGGGACAATGACGGGACTGAGGCCGTTAAAGACCTCGCAATTATTGAGCATCTTTTGAAAATGTGGCCAACTATCTGAGTACTGCAGGACACAGGAGCACCTCATGGAAAAACTTGCTATTTTCGGTGGCGAACCGGTTCGGAAAAAACCATTCCCGCCCT
>JAHJKV010000223.1 GCA_018822065.1 Pseudomonadota bacterium | reverse complement strand
GTATGCTGATGATCAAGGGAGAATCGCTCATCGGATTGGGGCGTTTCGAGGAAGGCGTGGCCTGTCTTGAGGCCGCCCATGCCTCCGCGCCACTGTACCTGGACCCCTTGGAGCGTCTAGTCCGGGCCTATGTGGGGCGTGATGACGGCAAACGCCTTCATTGGCTGGAAGTCCTCGACAACATCAGCCCGCGCAACCTGCGCCGCAAGTACGATGTCGGACGATTGCATCAGCGCCTTGGCAACCAGGAGGAGGGGGAGCGCCGTTTTTCCGAGGCCATGACCCTGGCACGCACCGAATCACCGCACATCTTCTCCCAGGTTGCCGTGGACATCGCGGAAGTGGTGGTGGACCAAAGCCTGCCCCTGGCGGAATCCTTTCTCATTGAAGCCATGAACAGCCGGGAGGGGAAATTTGGTCCCGACGACATGATGTTGTTCAACCGCCTGGGCCTCAACTTGCGCAGGCAGGGAAAATGGAAGGATGCCGAGGCCTGCTATGTCCGGGCTCTGACCATTTCTCCAAAAGACGAAGGCCTGCATTACAACCTGGGCATGGTACTGGCCGAAGCAGGCGATCTGCATGGCGCCCTGGCCCGATTCGACAAGGCCCTTGCCCTCAATCCGAACCTGGGTTCTGACTCCAAGACCGTGAGCGTCAACATGGGACATGTTTATTTGCAGGCGGGACTCCATGAGCGTGCAGTTGTATTCTTCGAACAGGCCCTGGCCCTGACTCCGAACGACAATGCCATCCTCCGGGCTCTCCAACACGCCCGCCAGGCAGCGTAACGAACACTTCAATGGCCAAAAAACTGCCGAATATTGATCCTCAGGAACTGAGTCACGCGCCGGACGCCCTCAAAGGCGGTCTCAAATGCGTTTTCTCCGACAAGCGCAAGGTAACCATCGGCACCGGGACCACTCGGCAAAGCCACCAGCAGAACGTCTACTGGTATGTCGAGCAGATCGCTCCTGAACGGTTTGGGGTTTGGATGCTCAATGAGAACGGCGTGCCCACGGGCAAGCGCAAGGAAGTGGGGAAAGACGAATTGCTCAGTTCCTTTTACCCTGAGCTTGAATACTACAACAAGCACATCGCCCCCAAGGTGTTGCAGATGACCATGTCCGTCTCCCGTGGGGAGCAGTGTCGCAGTAGTTCTGATTTCGATGGCGCAACTGAGGAGTTTGACAAGGCCTTGCAGTTTGACGAGAGCAATGTTCGGGCCGTCTTCGGCCTGGGCTTGACGCATCTGGCCCGGGGCGAGACCCACAAGGCCCAGCATACATTCAAGGATTTGATCGCCCTGGAAGCTGCATTCACTACCGAGCACAAGCATCTGTTCAATGAGATGGGCATTCAGCTGCGAAAGAATGCCCTCTTTGCCGAATCCGTGGCTTTTTATCAACGGGCGCACGAACTCTCGGATAAGGATGAGAACCTGCTCTACAACTTGGCCCGTGCCTATTTTGAAGGCAATGACTGGCCTGGTTGTCTGCGCTGGCTGGATAAGTGCCTTCAGCTCAACCCGGCTCTCAAGGAAGCGCTGGACCTGCTCCATCTGGCCATCGAAATGATTGGAAACGAGAAGGTGCGTACGCAGTTTGACAAGCCACACCTGGACACGGAACGCGCTGAGCAGGCCCAGGCCCTCTGGGACCGGACGCTGGGGCTGGATATCGACCTGGACTGATTCCCATCACCCCTGCCGATTGACTCCTTCCATCCTTTTGATTTGACCTGCATCAAATCTCCGTGTTTATTCTTTTGATACGCATGGGGCAGAGGAGCGGTGTTGGTCTGGCGTGCCGTCGCTTCGTTGTCTGCGGCGAGCGGGTTCATCCTCCAGGGACCCGGCTTACTCGCTTTCGGCAGGTCACGCTGTCCTTATCTGGAGCAATGTTCAGGAGGTCTCATGCCACACGATGCCCATCGATCAGCAACTGCTGCCCTGCATGCTGGATATGACCCCGCGACCAGCTCCGGTTCCAGGGCCGTGCCTATCCACATGACCACCTCCTTCATGTTTCGAGACAGTGAGCACGCCGCCAATCTCTTTG
>JAHJKV010000222.1 GCA_018822065.1 Pseudomonadota bacterium | reverse complement strand
GAAAACGCGCCTAGCGTCCACAACTCCCCATCTTTTTTTGTTATTTCATAACACCCATCAGAGAACACCACCAGTCTGTCTCCTGGTTCGACACACACCGTGGCCGCGGCGTAGGTTGCCCCCGATATCCCCCCCACAAGCGGATTAGGAGTCCTGAGACAGTCCGGGGGACGCCCGCCAGAGAGCAGCAGGGCAGGCGGATGACCGCCAGACGCATAGACCAGGGTCCTGGTGGTCCTGCAATAGACACCATACCACATGGTGAAGAACATATTGTTGTGTTCCTCCATGGGGAAGGTCGCATTGAGTGTTTGCAGGACCTGGGTCGGCGCCCGGAAGTCCACCCCAGGCAGGGCATGGACCCGAAGCACGTTGGTGATGGACACCGAAAGCAGAGCCGCGCCCACCCCATGACCAGACACGTCCGTCAGGTAGATGGCAAAATGATCGTGGTCCAGCCAATGATAACCGAAAGCATCTCCACCCAGGGCGACCGAAGGGATGAAACGCCAGTCCACCGAAAGCTCATCCTGCTGCAATGGCTCGGGAATCAACCGTTTAACATATTCCGCCGCGCGGTCCAGTTCATTGGACAGTGTGTCCAGCGTGTTGTTCAGATCCCGGGTGCGTTCCCGGACTTTTTCTTCCAGGTTGGCATAGAGTTGGGCGTTCTCGATGGCCATGGACGCCTGGGCCGCAAAGGCTGTCAGCCTCCGGGCATCCTGCGCAGTGAACGACCCGCCCGTCTTGTTCAGGGCCTCAATGGCTCCGATAGCCTCGCCCTGTTTATTCCGCACCGGGCAACACAGTATCGTAGTGGTGACATAGCCCGTGGTCCGGTCCAAGTCTTTGTTGAAGCGCTCGTCGGCATAAGCATCCGCGATATTGATGCTTTCCTGCTGGGTGAAGACCGAGCCGGCGATGCCGAGATGGTTGGGAAAACGGATCTCCTGGCCGTGCATGCCCTGGGCGACGGGGGACCAGAGCTCCGAGGTTTCCCTGTCGTTGAGAAACAAGGTGCTGCGATCCGCGTCCAGGATTCGGGTGGCTGCATCCATGATCTTGTGCAGCAGGGGGGCAAGCTTGAGTTCACTGGCCAGGGCGAGAATGATCTCCCGAAACTCCTCCTCGCCATCAACTTCCGGGCTGTGAGACCGGGCCATTGCCGCGAGAATGGCGGCAAGGGCCTTGGCCTCCGGGCCATGGGCAGTGCCGATGATACGCCCAGCCAGCCGGATTTCCGCCACTGACCCGTTGCTCATGGTCCCGGCCAGGAGCACCCCCTGTGCATCGACAACCCCGGCACCCTCGCCCAGGTGATCGCATAGCCACTGCGTTGCCGGTGCGGCCAGCACATGTTCCAGGATGTTCTGCCCCATGTTTGCCAGAGTGCCTTGCCGGCACTTCGGCGTCAAGACCCTGCATCCAAGACGTACAAGCGCCCCCGGGACCGGGGGCGCTTGTACGTCAAAAAACCATAAAAGCTCTATTTCAAAGAATATCAGCCCTTGGTGAACAGCACTCCACCCATGCCGCGCTCCATGCTTCCATCAAGTACGGTGGTTCGGCTCAGGTCAAAATTCATGGTGGTGTTGCGGTCTTCGGCAAAGACGGTAGTGCTGTTGTCCACCACCGTTGTATCGAAATGGGATTCGCTGTTCATGTACTGGGAAAAGTCGTTGTGCACACTCCGGGAGTCGTCGATGGTCAGGGCCTTTTCCTCGAAGTAGTTCACGATGGAGGTGGGGTTGGAACTATAGATATTGTCCACGTTTCGCACCGAGGAGTTGTCATAGAACGACTTGTGTATCTGCTGCTCTGAAAAATCGTTGGTCACCGTCCGCGAGGAGATATTGGACTGGCTGTGGTTCTCGATAAAGCTGATGTTCGCCTCGCTGTTCACCTCGTAGACGCTGTTCACTTCCCGATGTTCGGAATTGTCCTGGTTCTGGATGCTCACGGGGTTGTGAGAGAAGTCGTTGCTCACAGGGCGACGGTCGCTCATGTCCACGTTGACACTTTTGTCTCCGCCCGCGTCAAAGGTGACCGAATTATTGGAAATGGTGGTGATGGTCGAGTTGTTGTTCTGGTTGAGCTCAACCGAGTTGTCCACCTGGGTGGAGATGCTGTTGTCCGTGTTCACCGGGCGCTGATCTCGCAGGTCCATGGTCACGTTGCGATCGTCGCCGCTATCGATGTTGATTTCCGTGCTGGCAGCCGTGGTGTTGACCGAGTTGTTGTTGAACTGCATCTCGACGCTCATGTCAGTCACGTTGTTGACCGAATTCTGGGTTGTCAGCTCAATGCTGCTCTGGGAATTGAAGGTATTGTCGTTATGCGGTTCATAAATGGACTGGGTGTTCGTGTTGTAGGCCAACTCCATATTCGAATTCATGCTCGTGTGCACGGAAGAATCGATCTCATTGTTGACCGAGAAATCGTAGTTGAGATTCTTGACCTGGGGAGTGAAAATATCCGCAAACGATCCTCCCTTGGACGAGTTTGCCAGGGCATCGCCATTGACAAAGTCCGTGGTCAGGAAGCCGGGATCGAGGTCCGGGGGTTCCCAGGTATGATTCAACTGCTTGGGCTCCCAAACCTTGCTTGAGGTGGTGTGGTGATTCTTGTCGCTCGGCCAGTTCTGGTTGTGCTGGTCCTGGGGGCCGTGCCAGTTGGTCATGCGCGACGGGGCCACAAAGCCAGGCCGGGGCGGGTTCACGCGGGCGGGCGGAATATTCGGGTCGATGCCGAGCTTGGGCGCGACCGGAACCATGCCGCCGGGCACAAAATGACTGCCGCCCATGGACATGGGGACCATGCCGCCGCCGGTGAAATGCGAGAAGCCTGGAGTGACCGGCACACTGCCGCTTGGGGTGAAGTGATGGAAACCGGGCGACGGGGTGACCGAACCGCCAGGGATGTAGGTGCCGTGGTTGTTGGTGGAGATGGGCACGTTGCCGCCGGGGATGAGATGGCCACGTGCGCCAGTGTCCACCGGTACATTGCCGCCGCCGATGAAGTGCGACTCGCCGCCCGAGGCAGGGGCGTTGAGCGCCATGGAAACCATCATGCTGTTGGTAGGGCTGACATGG
>JAHJKV010000221.1 GCA_018822065.1 Pseudomonadota bacterium | reverse complement strand
GGACATCGCCGTCCGCGCCGAATGCCGGGACCTCCAGCCAGTCGCCCTGGCGCACCAGGTCGCCGGTCACAATCTGCATGCCTGCCACAAAGGAGAGGATGGTGTCGCGAAAGACCAGGAGCAACACCGCCGTGAACGCGCCGATGCCCGAGAGAAGCCCCCAGGGGGACTTGCCCAGGACAAAGGCAATGGCCGCCACCGCACTCATCAGGTAGACAAAAATCTTGACCAGTTGCACGGGACCCTTGATGGGTCGCCGGGCCGAGTCGGGCCGCAGCTGGTAGATGCGCAGCACGGCGGTGAGCAAACGGTCTGCCACGCCCACAGCGGCCAGGAGCAGCAACAGATTGGCCGCGTTGCTTAAGAGCGCACCCCAGGATTCGAGGATGCCCGCCCCCAGAGCCAGCACCACCGCTGGTGCCACCAGAGCCAGGCTGCCGAACACCCCAGCCTCCACCACGATGTCGTCCCACGCAAACGTGGTGCGCCGGGACACCTGGCGCACAAGTGCCACCAGCACGCGGCGGACGACGAGAAAGACAAGCCATCCTGCCACCAGGATGCCCGCAAGCACGGTTAGATCCCGCAGCAGACTCTCCTGGGAATAGAACTGCGTCAACACATCCATGCATGCACCCTAGTGATCCTTTTCCCCGCCCGTGAACGAGCCCGGAAGTTCCTTGATGTGGATGTCCCGCTGCGGGTAGGGGATGCCGATATTGTGCTCGTGGAAAAGGTCCCAGATGGCCAGGAGGATGTCGCTCTGGACGTTGACGACTCCCTGCTGGGCATCGTTGATCCACACCCGAATCTCCAGGTCCACGGAGTTGTCGCCAAAGCCGATGAGCTGGGCCATGGGAGGGGGGTCTTTGAGGATACGCCCGGTCTGTTTGGCCGCCTGGATCATCAGCTTCATGGCCAGTCTGGGGTCGGAATCATAATGAATGCCCACCGGCACCTTGAGTCGGACGACCGGATCCCCATGGGTCCAGACCACCACTGGATTCACGATGAAGTTCTCGTTGGGCATGATGTATTCTTTGCCGTCACGCGTGCGCACCACCGTATAGCGGATGTTCACAGCCGTGACCTCGCCGGACACACCCTCTACCTCAATGATATCGCCAGGCTTCACCGATTGCTCCAAGAGCAGGATCACGCCGGAGATCAGGTTGGCAAAAATGGCCTGCAATCCGAAGCCGATGCCCACGCCGAGGGCACCGAAGAGGACCGCGAGGCTGGTGAGGTCCACGCCCACGGCGGAAACAGCCATGAGGAATGCCACGGTGTAGAGCGTGAGCTTGGTGAGCTGGGTGAACAGGGCCTGGAGGGAGGGCGAGAGCCCCTGGGCCCGCGCCAACCTGCTATGGGTGATCGAGTTGAGGATGGACACGACCTTGAGCAGGATAGCGAAGAGAACCACGCCCTTGATGAGCATCAACAGCGATATGTAGGTGGTGCCGAAGGTGGTGCCAAGGGAGTCGAGGAAAAAGAGCACCCCGTCGAGCAGGTCCACGATATGAAGTGCGGCCAGGGACCAGGCGGCCCAGACCACGAGGGTGCGCAGGGGGCCGGCGGTGAGCAGTCCGGCAGCCAGTCGGATTCCGATGAAGGCCAGGGTCAAACCCGAAGCCATGCTCAGGATGCGAAAATCCTGCCCCAAAGTTTCCGCCGCGACCCGGCCCAGGGAGATGAGCCCCACGAGGATGGCCAGCCAGAGGACGCGACCCACGGCATGGATCAACCGGTTCAGCGCGTCCTGAGAGTCGGGAACAGTTCGGAAGTGGGCTTCGTAGACACGGCTGAGCAGGCGGCCCAGGCCATAGGCAAGGAGCACCAGGGCCAACAGGACTGCCAGTTGGAGAAGCGCCGCCTGGGACAGCAGGTCGCGCTGGGTCCAGGTCCAGGCTTGTTCCAGATATTTGGTAAGTTGCGGGAGATTCACATCAGACTCCTATGCAAAGATGGCCCAGATGACACCGCCGAAGATGGCCATGGAGATACCGCCGTTCAGTGTGAAAAAGGCCATGTTCACCCGGCTCATGTCGTCGGCCTTGATGAGCAGGTGTTCCCAGACCAGGACCGCGCAGCAGAATCCAGTCACCAAGAAGTAGATCGCGCCGAGTCCGGCGGCCCAACCTGCCAGGAGGAAGAACGCGCCCGTGATCGCATGGCTGAAACTGGAGACTGCCAGGGCCGTTTCGACCCCGAAGAGGGCAGGCATGGAATAGAGACCGACCTTACGGTCGAACTCGACGTCCTGGCAGGCGTAAAGCAGGTCGAAACCGGCCACCCAGCAGGTGACGCCACAGAAAAGCAGCACAGCCGGAAGGGTGAGCACCGGGTCAAAGGCCAGCCAGCCAGCCACCGGAGCCAGACCGAGCACCGAGCCGAGGAAAAAATGACACCAGGGCGTGAAACGCTTGGTGAAGCTGTAGAGGCCGGACCAGGCCAGGGCCGGGAAGGAGAGCCAGAAGCAGGCCAGGTTCAGCCCGGCGCAGGCCGCGATGAAGATCAGGGCGGTGATGGCCAGAAAGATCAGGGTGAAACGGACCGAGAGCTCACCCGTGACCAGGGGACGTCGCTGGGTGCGCGGGTTCATGCGGTCGAAGCGCAGGTCCACCACCCGGTTCACGCCCATGGCAAAGGAGCGCACCGCTACCATGGCGATGGTCAGAAGTACAAAGGCCCCCCAACCGGGCCGACCGCCCGAAGCCAAAAACAGGCCGGTGTAGGCAAAGGGGAGGGCAAAGATCGAGTGCTCGATCTTGATCATCCGGCACACAACGACCGTATCCTGCCAAATCTTGTTCATGCTTTCTCCAGATCAGAACTTCTGTACCAGGACCGCACCGGCCACCAGGAACCCCACGCCGACCAGCCGCAGGGGGCTTACCTCACGCACCGCATAGCCCACCAGGCCGTAGTGGTCCATAAGCACGCCTGCCATCAACTGGCTGGCGATGACCCAGACGAGCATGCTGGCGGCACCGAGATTGGCAGCCAGGACAATGGTCGAGGCCACAAAAAAGGCACCCATGACCCCGCCGGTCCACATCCACCAAGGGCCACGGTCCACGGCCCCGACAAGGCCGCCCAGACCGCTTCCCCAACTAAAAACCCAGGCCCCCAGCACCACCGTGCCCACCGCAAAGGAGACAAAGGCCGCCGACATGGGGTCGTTACCCAGAGCGAGCTTGAGACGCACGTTCACCCCGGCCTGGAGCGGAACAAAGACGCCGACGGCCAGGGCCAACAGAATATAAAACGATTTCATGTGACCTTTTTACCCCTGAACAGAGCAAAGGTCCATGCCTGAAATCCAGGCCATCTCTTTCTCTTGAGCCTGTTTCACGCAATGGACGACGCGATGCAACCTGATCGGGATACTTGAAAGAGGCGGATCAGATATCACGCCCTGAGCGAACAACCGCTATCTGCTCACGGCACTCATGCTCACCTACATGCCCTGTGCAGGCAACATCAGGCCCCTGTCCACGAACATGGTCTTGGATACTGTCAAGGTCAGTCCAGGGTCGTGAGCTCGGCGAGACGGCTTTCGGCCGCTTCCCAGCGCTCAAAGGTCTGCTCAAGCTCTGCTTCCAGGGCTTCCAGACGATCCGTGGCAGCGGCAATCTCGTTGCGAGTGCCCTTGTAAAAATCAGGCTTGGCCATGCGCTGGTGCAGGGCTTCTAGTTCCTGTTCCAGCTTCTCGATCCGAAGGGGCAGCTCGCGTTGCTCCTTTGCAAGCTGCTTCTTCTCCTGCTGCTCCTTGAAGGTCAGCTTGCGGGGG
Source organism: Pseudomonadota bacterium (assembly GCA_018822065.1). Classification (GTDB taxonomy): domain Bacteria; phylum Desulfobacterota; class Desulfovibrionia; order Desulfovibrionales; family Desulfovibrionaceae; genus JAHJKV01. The sequence goes on along the minus strand of JAHJKV010000221.1, from coordinate 123 downwards.
GCGTCCGGTTTGGGGATGGGTTTGCACTGGGCTGCTGCTCTGGCCTGCTTTTCCTTTTCCGTCGGTGGCTTGGGGCGTTGGCGCAGCCAGTCGTCGTAGCCACCTACGTATTCGACCACCCGG
>JAHJKV010000220.1 GCA_018822065.1 Pseudomonadota bacterium | reverse complement strand
CATAGGGACCTAGGGTGTTTCGGCTCATGTGTTCGGTCAGAGCATTCGGCATGGCGATTTTTATGATTTTCGCATAACTTATGTTTTTACGGGTATAGCCAGTAATTTGTGCACCAGTCAACAATCCTCGGGAGAACCTACCAGCCCGGATCTCGTGCGCTTAAACCGTAGTAGATATATGACTGTTCCATATATGGGGAAACCTGTGCAAACCAAAAGAAAGGGACCGCTTTTCTTGCGGTCCCTAAAACGTAAAAAGGTAAAAAAGATAAAATCTAAAAGCTAATTTGTTCTGAGAAGGCGGAAGCCGAGGCCGCAGCTCGTGAAGCCTGGATCGTTCCTTTTGCGATTAGCCGACCGCAGGAGCCACGGGCTGTAGTACCACCCGCCACCACGATACACGCGCTCGGAACCACGGACTCCATATATGGGATTCTTACGGGAATGATTGGAGTAAGCCGAATCATTGTACCAATCCTGGCACCATTCAGATACATTGCCGGACATGTCGTAAAGGCCAAGACTATTGGAGGCCTTGGTCCCTACGGGATGAGTGCTGCCGTTTTTGCCATCATACCAAGCCACACGGTCCACATCGTTGCCCCCGGCATACTTTTCATTCTTGCCACCAGAACGGGCCGCATATTCCCACTCAGCCTCGGATGGCAGGCGGAACGTGCCGTTACCCTTACCATTTAGCTTCTTGATGAAGGATTGAGCATCATTCCAAGAGACTTTCTCGACGGGATTACGATCCCCCTTGAACGTGGACGGATTGAAGCCCATCACACGCTGCCATTCGGCTTGCGTCACCTCATACTTGCCCATCCAGAACCCATCAACGCACACCTCGTGCACAGGCTTCTCGTCACGCTCACCGTCATTGCTGCCCATCTGATAGCAGCCACCAGGAACAAAGACGAACTCCATGCCCGTGGTCGGGTCGGTCCAGGTCTTGCCAGGGCTCGCAGAACTTGAGGAGGACTTGGGAGCCGTGGAGGGGGTAACTGAAGAAGGAGTCGATGTAGACGAGGGCGGAACCGCTATCGGCTTCTCCTCTTCCGGCATAATGAAATCGTCAGCAACGTGTGCATTGCTCAATGTCGGCCCGAGCAGGAGCAGCAGAGCGATAGTGCAAAGAATATGTTTCAACACAGGCATTCCCTTGGAAAGGACAGTCATCTATTTCAACCTCACAATTTCGACATCCCCCCCCAGGTCGGATACGATGACCGGAGTTTGGTCGGTGTTGCCCATGCGCCTCGCTTCATAGGGCACCTTGTCCTGAATATACGTTTTCATCTCCGTCACGGTTATACGCTTGTTGCCATTGGAATCCGCAGCCCCAGAGAGCCCCTTGAGGAAGAAATACGTAAACAGACCATGACTCTGTTGTGGAAACCAGTTGCTGACCTGACCTTGTCCAGTGCTGGAAAACACCACCGTGTTCTTCATCTTACGCACAGGGCTGGTCGTCTTGAGAAGCGCGGGGCTTACGTTTTTCACCAGCGTTCCTTCGGCATAATTGCCCGAAAAACAGGCATCCATAACCACGGTCACACTTTTGGCTGGTAGCTGGGCAAGGTTGTCATAGAAAACATCCATGCCATACCCATTGTTGGCAATATACGAAACATCGGCATCAACCGGGACCATGAAGGCGCGGCCCTTATCAAGATCAGGTGCACCATGACCGGAATAGAATATGAATACCTCGGACTGCCCCGGCTTGACGTAGTTGTACAATTTACCGTGCGGATTGGATTTTGAACCAAATATTTTGAACAAGTCACCCTGCGTCGCGTCCTGCACATAGATGACATTGGCTGAATCGTAACCGAATGTTTCCTCCAGATATTTCCGGATGAACGCGGCATCACGGTCAGCAAATTTCACATCCGGGATAGAGTTGCCAAATTTCTGATACCGCTTGTTGCCAATGACAACAGCAACGGCATGGGGCCGCTTGTCATTCCCTTTGGGAATATTGGTATCAACGTCCGAGGTTAAGGAAACGGCGCCCTGCGTCGAACTGCCACCCCGAATTCCGGCCAGCAAGGAATCAGATTGCCCCGAACCGCCAGAAGTTGCCGTTGTAGTCTTGGGCTCCGGCACTTGAATGGTGGTAACATCTGCCAAAATGGCGTCGAACATCTTTTTGTATGCTGCTTCCAAATCCTTGTTGCCAGGGAAACGTGTTTTCATTTCGTCTATCCCCGTCACCGCGCCCGCAGCATCACCAGCCTGAAATTGTGCGTACCGTGCCTGCACATAATCATCCATGATGCCGTCAAAAGCTTGTTTGATGAGCGGGTACTGGCTCCCAAACTTGGAAGAAGAAGACTGCGCCAACTGCAGAGCGTCAACGGTTTTTCCAGACTTGTGCAACAGCCAGCAACGCCCTTCGGCGGCGTTGGGGGAATTGCTGAGTCGAGCAAGCCCTGTAAGCGCATCATCGACTTTCCCCTGCTTGCCAAGGGCAAGATAATGGGCAAGATACGCATCCTCAGCCTGCTGATGTCGCTGCTTGATATTGTTGTCATTGGGCCATTTTTTCAAAGCAGCCTGAGATGCCTCAACAGCTTCCTTCATCATGTCGCTTTTCTGATAAGCGCGAATCAGGGTGTCCATATATGCAGAGTCGTTTGGCTT
>JAHJKV010000219.1 GCA_018822065.1 Pseudomonadota bacterium | reverse complement strand
TATCTCGCCGTACCCAAGGGCTTCTTCCCAGCCCAGGACACCGGGGTGATCCAGGGCATATCCGATGCGTCCTGGGCAACCGCCGAGGAGGTCGGAACCAGGAAAAGGGCCATCACCGCCAGGAAACAGGAGAAACGAAACAACATCCACGCTCCATCTTTGTTGCATCTTTGCGCTCTTATACGCAAAGGCCGAGCTCTTTGCAAAGTGATTAAAAAAACCTCAACCACGGCCAATTTCCGCGCGTCTGCCATGGATCAAGTCCGGCAGTCGCCCCGCCTTGAAGCGCCGGAGCGTTCCGCCCAGGGTCAACTCGTCCTGACGACCAAGACGGGCCGGGTCTGCAGCCAAAATCGCATAGGCCTCCTCGAAATGCCGCACCAGCCGATGGTCGGCCCAGTGCTCCTCCACCCAGCGGCGCGACTCCCGGCCCATGGCCTCGGCCTCCTCGGGATGGGCGAGCAGATGCCGCAGTACCGGCTCGGCCTCCTCCAACCGCACGTTGAGGAAAGGATGCCAGCTGGCCCCGGAAAGATGACGCAGCACCTCGGCCATGCGCTCGTCCAGGTGGCAGAGAACCGACTTGCCCTGACAGAGCCCCTCCAGGCCGGAAAGATGGGTGGAGCCTGTGACCAGGTCGTCGATGATCACCCTTGACGCCTGCTTGGCAGCCAGAACCTCGTCGAGAGGACTGCCGTTCAGCCACTTGACCCGGCAGCCCGTGTCCGAGGCCAGCCGGGTGAGCATCTCCACGACCTCGGGCGCGCCCTTGGTTGCCCAACGCGTCTCCCAGGCACCATACATCTTGCTGGGACTGAAAAAAATATCATACTGCGGCGCGGCGTCGACGGGCATATAGGCCGGGTCGTCCTGGGGCAGGAAATTTGGAACCACGCGAGCCCTGGGATAAAACCGCTCCGGGCAGTGCCCGATCACCAACTGGGGAAGCGTGCATTCCAGCACGTCGGCCAAAGGTCGGCCCATGCGCTCGGCCACCACGCCGGGTTCCGAGTGGAACTGCCGCACCACCGGGATGCCGCGTTTCACCAGGGCGGCAAAATCGATGGGCGAAAATTCGGTGCTCTTCAGATCGAGAAAATTGTGCAAATGGATGATTTCGGCGCTTTCGGCCAGGGCCACACACTCGTCCATGTTCTCACGAAAGACCAGGTCGTAATGGAACCAGCCAAGCTTCTCCAGACCATAACGCTCAAGGTCCACCAGGCGCACCTCGTGGTCCGTATGCGCCGCAAGGCTCCGCACCAGCCTGTGGGGCATGCCTGCCAGGGAATTATTGGAGAAGTGAACGATCTTCACGAATCAGACTCCGTCAAATACAACCTCGAGGTTTTCCAGATAATCGGCAACAGCCTCGATCTAGCCCGCCGCCGCCTTCAGGTCGCCCGCCCGTGCAAAAACCTCGATCTCCGCCCCGAACCGGGTCAGTTCGTCCAGGCCATAGGCTCCGCCTGATCCTTTGAGCCGGTGTCCGAGAAAGGTCACCCGGGCCGCATCCCCCTGGGCCAGGGCCTCCTGTATCTGTCCCAACTCTTCATGCCGAATCTCAATAAATCGAGGCATGATATCGCTTAAATCTGCATCCACGGACACCCGGTGCTTAGCACTCATGCCTGCGCCCCGCTACCTGCACACCAAGCCAGAGGGAACCGCCGTCTCAGCAGACATGAGCTTGACCAGCCGCTTGATCCATATTTCCCCTGTATTCGTAAGAAACACGACTTTCCTCCCCTGATTGCCGCCCACATGGGAATCGATCACCCTCACTCCTCGTCCCTCCAGAACCCGTGCAGCCATCTCCGCATTTCGGACACCCATGTCAAACACGCCTCTGCCCCTGGGGCCGCCTCCCAGTCCCGAGGCACCGCCGATGATCTTCACTTCCAGCCGGTCCAGGTCAGCGCCCAGACGACTCATGGAACTGAGCATGGCGTCCACGGCGGTATCCACATAGCGACATGGTTGCGGATCGGTGCCCCTGGTGGAAAATTTGCTGGAATCAGGCAAAAAGGCGTGACAGATGGCGCTGATGCCCTGCTGGGGGCTGAACATGGTCACCGCCACACAGGAACCAAGGACGGTGGTGACCATGGTAGGCTGCACGCCGATATAACAGTCGCCTGTGTGCAGAAAAACGCGAGGAAACCCGTTGTGCTCGTTCAGCATCCCAATCCAGCTTTTCTAGTTCGAAACGGCCTGACCTGTTCAATGTGTACCCGCGCCCCTACCGGGCGTCAATCGACTTCCCGATTCCGGTCCCGAGCCAGGCCCAACTCCCGATCGATGAACTGGACCAGCACCAGGGAGCACCCGGCCAGACAGGCCGCGCCGTAGAAGACCAGCCGGTGGTCGGCCATCCAGGCCAGTCCGCCCAAGGCCGGGATAAACACCGCTGCGATGTGATTGACGGTAAAGCCCGTCGCCATGCCCGAGGCGATGTCGCCGGGTTCGGCTATCTTTTGGTAGAAGGTACGGATGGACATGGCAAAATTGAAGAAAAGGTTGTCGAGGACATAGAGCGCCCCCGCCAGCCAGGCGTTTTCGGTCAGGGCGTAGCCCACAAAGATGAACACCAGGGCGAAGTATTCCAGGCTCAACACCTTCCGCTCCCCGAACCGGTTCACGGCTTTGCCAATGAGCGGGTTGGCGAAATAGTTGAGCACGTTGTTGCCCACGAAGAGCACGGTCACGGCCTGAACCGAATAGCCGAAGCGGGTGACCAGCAAGAACACGGCAAAGGCCACGAAAATCTGTCGCCGCGCCCCGGAAAGAAAGGTCAGGATGTAAAAGAGCCAGTACTTGCGCTTCAGGAATATTTTTTTGTGCTGTGGCGGCAGGTCCGGGCTGGAAGGGTCCTGCACCATGGCCCAGAGCCCGGCTGCCATGGCCACGCCTCCGGCTACGGCGAACATGACCGGGTAGCCCAGGCGTGCGGCCATGAGCCAGACTGCCCCGCCGGTGACCACGTTGGTCAGAGCCCCGAGACTGCGAAGCCGCCCCATGACCAGCGGGGCCTCGCGCACCCCGAAATATTGCAGGGTCAGGGACTGGCTCATGGTTTCATAATAATGAAAGCCGAAGCTCATGAGCATGGTGGTGACCACGATGCCGCCGAAGGAGGGCAGGAGCCCGGTCAAGGCGACCCCCAGACCCAACACCAGGGTGGACACGGCTGCCAGACGATGCTCGCGCAGGATCAGGATCAGGTACACCGCCAACAGGGCCAGGAATCCCGGCACCTCGCGCAGGGACTGGATGATGCCCATCTCGACCCCATCCACTCCCGCCACCTCCACTGCGAAGTTGTTCAGCAGTGTCCGCCACCCCTGAAAGGCGGCGGCGCTGGCCACGGCCAGGACGATGAGGAAGATATACATGCGGCGGGTTGTGGCGTTGGTCATGGTCGCTGAGCTATAGGCCTTGGAATGTAGGAAGATCAAGTATAGGATTGCGCCCCTGCCACCAAAACCCCATGGAGCCCCCATGAAGAACCAGCCGCCCATCCTGGTCTCAGCCTGCCTGGCTGGCCTTGCCACCCGTTACGACGGCGGTGCCACGCCTTTTACGCCCGTGCTGGAGCTCATCCGCCAGGGCCGGGCCATCCCGGTCTGCCCCGAACAGCTCGGCGGCCGCCCCACCCCGCGCAACCCGAACGAAATCAAGGATGGCCGGGTGATCGACGCCTACGGCGAGGACCTGACCGAGGCCTTTGAACGCGGCGCAAGAGAGGCTCTCAAGCTGGCCCAACTCGCGGGCTGCACCCAGGCCATCCTCAAGGCAAAATCACCCTCCTGTGGCTCAGGCCGCATCTACGACGGCAGTTTCTCCGGACAAATGATTGATGGTGACGGCGTCTTTGCCGCGCTGCTCAAGAAGCATGGGATACATATCCTGAGCGAAGAAACATGGACTGAATAAATAGTCTCACAACCTTTCCAGTACAAATCTTTTCCCCTTCCTTTTTTATTGAAGTTGCTACGGTTAAACTTCGCACTCTCTTGTATCCATTCTGGCGGGTGTCATCATCGGCATTGCAGCCAAGGTGGCCGAGTTGCTGGTGGACATCGCTCGGGCCAGCAACGTACAGGTCGAGGACATCTCCCAGGTGAGCCAGACCAACAAACCCATCCCGACCAAGGCCCAATCGTCCACCCCGAAGGCGCAGGCCCCCGGCGGAAATCATCGCGCTGGACGACGACGAGTTCGGCAAGTATTGATGGGGGCATGACACCGACCCAGACCATTCACGAGGCCGGGGAGGATATCCTTCCTGGCCTCGCCCTTTCCATCATCGTGCGCACCAGCCCCCGAGCCAGAAACATGCTCATCCGGCTCCTGCCCGGCACAGGCATCGAGGTCGTGCTGCCCCG
>JAHJKV010000218.1 GCA_018822065.1 Pseudomonadota bacterium | reverse complement strand
TCCGAAAACCCGGCCTTCACCTTTGTCCGGAGTTTTGCCCGACCCTTCGGTTTTTTGAGCGCCTCCCTCGCCTGCGACGATATCCCCCGCTCGGCGAGCCGGTCCACGATGAGCTGGATGACTATCGCCGTGGCCACCATCATGCTGGTGGGGTTGGCCTCCATCTATCAGTCCGCACGGGTGGTGATGGACACCTCCGAACGCCGCTCTAACTTCGTCTCCTCGGTGACCCACGAACTCAAGACCCCCCTGACCAACATCCGCATGTACATCGAGATGCTGGAACAGGGAATGGCCCGAACGCCCGAACGGGAACAGGAATATTACCGCATCCTCGGCTCGGAGACCACGCGTCTCTCGCGACTGATCACCAATGTGCTGGAGTTCTCCCGCCTGGAGAGCCGCCGTCGCAAGCTCGACCTTGCCCAAGGAGATTTCCTTGACGTGCTCGGCAAGGTACGGGAATTGATGACAGAAAAACTGACCAAGGAAGGTTTCGAGCTGATCGTGGAAACGCCCGAAGATCCACTCCACTTCGCCTACGACCCGGAGGTCATGGTCGGGGTCATCCTCAACCTCATGGAAAATTCAGTGAAGTTTTGCGCCGGGTGCGAGAAAAAACAAATCACCCTCTCCCTGGCCCACTTCGGAAGCAAAGTGCGCGTCTCGGTTTCCGACACCGGCCCCGGCATCCTCCACCACGCCCTGAAGAAGATCTTCGACGACTTCTACCGGGTGGAAGACGAGATGACCCGCTCCACCAAGGGCACGGGCATCGGCCTAGCCCTGGTGAAGAAGTTCGTGGCCGCCATGGGCGGCACGGTCCGGGCCGAAAACAACAAGGGACCCGGCTGCACTATCTCCATGACCTTCCCGGCCAAAGGCTGACTCCAACCAGAGGAAAAAACACTCTCCGAAGTAGTCAGAGTGCACCTGGGGGAATCCGCGTCAGCAAGCGCGAGAGGCACATGACACCCCTTGAGCACAGGCACCTACGGCTGCCAGATGCGACTGGCACCAGGGACCTGGGAGAGATCGAAGGCGTCGGTGAAGTGTTCGGCCTGGAGGTTGCCCGGTTCGCCGGAGAGGCTGACCAGGTCGAAGCGGCAGGGGCGGTCCCAGAATTGTTCCTTGGAGAGGTAGTAGGCAGCGGCCTTGACCAGCTTGCGCATCTTATCCGGGGTCAGCGCATCGCTCGGGTGTCCGCGCATGCCCACCCCGCGCGTCTTGACCTCCACGAAAACCACGGTGTCGCCGTCCTCGCAGACCAGATCCAGCTCAAAACGGTTCTTGGACCAGTTGCGCTCCAGCAGGGCATAGCCCTTGGCCCGGAGCATTTCCCAGGCCGCGTCTTCGCCCGCTCTGCCCAGTTCTAGGTGTCCAGCAGCCATCCCTGAGATTCCTTGGATTTTTCCTCGGGACGAACGCCCTTGAATGTCATGCGGTGCATGCGGCAGGGGCCGAACTGCCTGATGGTCTCCAGGTGGGCTTTGGTGCCGTAGCCCTTGTGGCCCTCGAACCCATAGCCGGGATAGCGGCGGCTCAAAACCAGCATGAGATGGTCCCGCCAGGTCTTGGCCAGGATGGAGGCCGCGCTGATGGCTGGCACTTTGGCATCGCCGCCGATCACCGCCCGTTGCAGGTAGCCCTCGCCGATGACCTGCTTGGGGATGACCTTGTCACCGTCGACGTAGAGCATGCGGACCGGGGTACGCAGGGTGAAGACTGCCCGGCTCATGGCCAGAAATGTTGCTTGAAGAATATTGATCTCATCCACCTCCCAGGGCCAGGCCACGCCCACGGACCAGGCCACGGCCACATCCTTGATCGGGTCCACCAGGGCGTCGCGCTCCTCAGCGGTGAGCAGCTTGGAATCCGTGAGCCCGTCAATGACCGAGTCGTCCGGCAGGATCACGGCACCAGCCACCACAGGGCCAGCCAGACAACCGCGCCCGGCCTCGTCGATGCCTGCGGTTTCAGGAGCGGGGATGGAATCGAGGTCTATGAGCGTTGGGGGCATGGGGTGTCACCTTTGTTGTTCGTCGTCAGCTGGTTCTTAGCCTCCGGCGGCCAAAGGAGCAAGGCCCCAGGGTGATCCCAATCGAAAATATGAAAAAACCGCCAACGAGGCGGGTGCGAGTGTCCCTCGGTGGACAGGGGAAACGTGCGAGGGGAGCCAACAAGGCTCCCCTCGCACGACAAAAAACTATTCCCAGGTCTGCTTGGTCTTGATGCGGGCAGCCTTGCCCTTGAGACCGCGCAGGTAGTAAATGCGGCTTCTGCGGACCTTGCCCACGTTCACGATCTCGACACTGTCGATAAAGGGCGAGTTCGTGGGGAATATGCGCTCCACTCCGACGCCGTCGGAAATCTTGCGCACGGTGAAGGTGGAATCCGTGGTGCCTTTGCGAACACGGAGAACCGCGCCCTGGAAGACCTGGATGCGCTCTTTCTCGCCTTCGATAATGCGGAAGTGCACTTTGACGGTGTCGCCGGCCTTGAAGTCAGGCATGTCCATACGCAGATGTTCGCGTTCAATCGTGTTTATGATGCTCATGATCCTCTCCTTTGAGAAATGCTATTTTAGTACGTGTCTCCCAGAATGCGGTCCAGATAAATGGCAACCGCGCTTCTGACGGACAAGTGGTTGTACTCGTCCAGGTAGCGGATGGGCCGCAAGAGCTCGCATCGCGCAATGACCTCGTCGGCCAGGCCGGACCCGGTTCCAAAGACGAGCAGCACAGGTTCGTCTTCAAGGATGGTTCTGACATCCTCCGGGTTCAGGCTGCCGGGGCCGTGCTCCTTCAGGTCGGCCGAGGTGGCCACCAGTCGGGGCATGCGCCCGGTCCGCTCGTTCACGGCCACCACCGCTTCATCCAGGCTCCCCACCACCGTTGCCTGGCGCATGGCCTCGGCCCGGTCCGGGTTACCTTCGCCGCCGGGCCCTGTGGTCCAGTGCCCAATCAGCGTGTGGGCCAGCTGCTGCTGGTCCTCAAGCGGTGTCACCGCAATCAAACCGCCCAGTGAATATGAGCGGGAACAGCGGGACATATCGTGTATGTCCAGGTTTGTCAAAGAAACCGTCCCCACTTTTCCAAATTTATTGCGCACCGGATAGTGCACCAGGGCGATGTAGAGATTTCGCCCACATCGGGTTCGGGGCATGTTTTTGAGGGTGACCGCGTCTTCCGGGGTGAGGGGGGCGCGGGCCAGGAGTTCCGGGCGGCGCTCCAGGGTGGCTTCCACGCCTTTTTGCCTGCGCCAGGCTTCGATGCGGGCATGGTCGCCCGAAAGCAGAACATCCGGGACCCGCAGCCCTTCGAATTCGTCCGGCCGGGTGTAATGGGGATGCTCCAGGAGCCCTTCGGCAAAGCTCTCCTGCTGGTGGGATTCTTCCTTGTGCATGAAATCCGGCAGCAATCGCGAGACTGACTCGATGACGCACAGGGCACCGGTCTCCCCGCCGTTCAGGACCACATCCCCAACGCAGACCTCTTCGATGGGGAACAGTTCCAGCACGCGCTGGTCAATGCCCTCGTAGCGGCCACAGATGAGCGTGAGGGCTTCCTCCTCGGCAAGTTCGCTGGCAAATTTCTGGTTCAGAGGTCGTCCCTTGGGGGAGAGCATAAGCAGTCGACCGGGTCTTTTGAGGGCCCGCAGAGTGTTGGCCATGGGTTCCACGAGCATCACCAGCCCGGCCCCGCCACCATAAGGCTTGTCGTCCACGGTCTGGTGTCGGTCCATGGTCACATCCCGCGGCGTGACCCGGGTGAAAGTCACCAACCCCTTGTCCACAGCCTTGCCCAGAAGGCCGACGGCCAACGGCGAGTCAAAAAACTCGGGAAAGATGGTGACGATGTTGAAATGCATGATGATCCGATGGAACTGGTGAAAAATCCCTATTTTTTCAGATAAATATCCAGCAATCCTTCAGGTGGGTTCACGGTGATCCGCTGTGCATCCATGTCGATGTCCATGACCACCTCGTCCACGGCAGGGAGCATGACCTCGCC